>NZ_RZSN01000001.1:68189-158963 GCF_003997315.1 Mesorhizobium sp. M1A.F.Ca.IN.020.04.1.1 | reverse complement strand
GGACTGGCGTGAGACGCTGCTCTATCGCCCGGTCGCCACCTCGTCGGCGATCTTCGAGTCCATGGGGCGCAGGGTGATCGTCAGCGGGACCATCGAGGTCGATTCCGCCAAAACCTGCGCGTTCGGCGACGTCATCTGGCCCTGCGGGCAGCGCGCCCGCGCCGCCTTCAATGCCTGGCTGCGCGGCCGGGCGCTCAAATGCGTCCTGCCGCCCGATGCCGACCGTTTTGCCATCGCCGCGCCGTGCATGCTCGGCAAACAGGATGTCGGCGCCTGGCTGGTTGCCAATGGCTGGGCGATGGCGTCCCCCTCGGGCATCTACGGCAAAGCCGAATCCGTCGC
Organism: Mesorhizobium sp. M1A.F.Ca.IN.020.04.1.1; assembly: GCF_003997315.1. Classification (NCBI taxonomy): domain Bacteria; kingdom Pseudomonadati; phylum Pseudomonadota; class Alphaproteobacteria; order Hyphomicrobiales; family Phyllobacteriaceae; genus Mesorhizobium; species Mesorhizobium sp. M1A.F.Ca.IN.020.04.1.1. The sequence goes on along the minus strand of NZ_RZSN01000001.1, from coordinate 158,621 downwards.
CAGGGCTGCCGAGATGGGCGTCTTCGGCCCGCCGCAATAGGGCATACCCGGAAAGGCGCGCAACGGCCTTGCCTGCGGCATTGCGTAAAAACGGAATGGCTAAAGCAGCTCGGCGATCCTACCAAACGCTGACCCGTTTCAGCGACGAATCAGATCGAAGCGAGAACCGGGCCGCAGCCGCCGGCGCCATCCAGGGAGAAAGACACTGATTTCCTTCAAATTGTAGGCCAGGCTGAAACGGAAATCGTAACACACCGCCTTTATGCCAATGCGTCCAACAGGAGATTGGCCAGTGAGTATGAAAACCGAGACCGCGCCGGCAGAGGCCTGGAAGCATGTCGTCTGGCTGACCCTGCTGGGCACCGCCGGCTGCGTCGGCCTGTCGCTCGGCCTCAACTATCTGCTGCTGCTCAGCGACGCGTTGACGCCGTTCGGCCGCAGCGTCATCACGGCCGCCCTTCTGCCCATTATCATCGGTCTGCCGCTTTTTGCCTTACTCGGCTGGAGAGAGGTCGAGATCCGCCGTTACCGGCAGGAGCTCACCAGATCCGGCACCTACGACCATCTGACCGGCTGCCTCAACGGGGCCGTGTTCACGTCGATGGTCGACAGGCGAGCCGCCAGACCGGCCGGGCCGCGCTCCGGCGCTTTTCTCGTCATCCATCCGGAGCATCTTTCGGCGATCAATTTGCGCTTCGGCCTCGAATGGGGCGACGAAGCCTTGCGGCTGATCGCCACCGCCATCAGGTCCTCGGTGCGCAAGGAGGATCTGATCGGCCGCATCGGAACGGCGATGTTCGGTGTTTTCCTCGCGGGCGCGACCGAGGAGGACGCCAAAGAGGTCGGCAAGCGCGTCCGGGAAGCGGTCGGGCAGATCTATTTCGCGCCGAAAGGCGACAAGGACGTGCTCGCCATCCGCGTCGGCGGCGTCGTCTTCGAACATGAATTGGCTTTCGAAGACATGTTCCGCTCGGCCGAGGAAGGATTGTCCGAGTTGCAGGACGAGACCGGCTTTCACCTGTCCCATTTCAACAACTGAGCGGCGCGACCAGCGGCCAACCCCGCCGACAACCTGGCGGGAGCTGCGGTTCAAATCCCTGCGTCTCAGATGCCGCCCATGCAGAGATATTTCATCTCAAGGTAGTCCTCGAGGCCGTGGCGGGACCCCTCCCGTCCGATGCCGGACTGCTTGACGCCACCGAAGGGTGCCGCTTCCGAGGACATGCGCCCGGTGTTGATGCCCACCATGCCGTATTCCAGGGCCTCCGCCACGCGCCAGACGCGCTTCAGGTTGGACGCATAGAAATAGGCGGCTAGTCCGTAGATCGTGTCGTTGGCCTCACACACGACCTGATCGGCATCCTCGAAACGGATGACGGGGGCCAACGGCCCGAATGTCTCCTCCTGCGCCACCGTCATCGCGCTGGAGACGTCGGTAAGGACCGTCGGCTGGAAAAACGTGCCGTCTCTGGCGATCCGGCCCCCGCCGCACCGGATCGCGCCGCCCTTTGCCACGGCATCGGCGATGTGGGATTCGATCTTGGCGAGCGCCCGCCTGTCGATCAGCGGGCCGATGGCGACGCCGGGATCGAAACCGTCACCGACCTGAAGCTCGCCGACCCGCCGGACGAATTTGTCGACGAACTCATCGTGAACGTCCGACTGGACGTAAAGTCGGTTCGCCGAAACGCAAGTCTGGCCGGCATTGCGGAACTTCGCCTGGACCGCCCCGTCCACGGCGGCATCGATGTCGGCGTCGTCGAAGACGATGAAAGGCGCATTGCCGCCCAGCTCGAGACTGACCTTCTTGATCTGGTCCGAGCACTGGCGCATGAGCAGGCGTCCGACCTCGGTCGAGCCGGTAAAACTGATCTTGCGCACTTTCGGATTGTGGCAGAGCTCGCGCCCCACCGCGGCACCCTTCGAAGCATAGATGAGATTTACGACACCATCGGGAAAGCCGGCCTCGGCGGCGAGCGCGAACATGGCGCCTGCGACAAGCGGCGTCTGTTCGGCAGGCTTAAGCACAATGGCGCAGCCTGCCGCCAGCGCCGGCGAGATCTTGCGCGCCACCATCGATGCTGGAAAGTTCCATGGTGTGATCGTGCCGACGACGCCGATCGGCTGCTTGATCACCAGCATGCGGCGGTCGGTCGACGGGGCCGAGATCGTCTCGCCATAGATGCGATTGGCCTCCTCGGCATACCACTGCAGATACGCCGCCGCATGCGAGACTTCCGATCTGGCTTCGGCGAGCGGCTTGCCCATCTCCGCGGTGAGGATCGCCGCGAGATCGTCGGTGTGGGTGACGATCAGTTGATGCCACTGCCACAGCATTTCGCTGCGCTCCCGGGCCGTCAGCCCCGCCCATTCGGCCTGTGCGGCATAGGCCCTGTCGATCGCCGCGCGCGTCTCCGCAATCCCCATGTCGGGAAGTTCCGCCAGCAATTCGCCCGTCGATGGATTGAAGACCTCGAACGTGCTCCCGCCAACCGGCGTGCCAAGCGCCGGCACCCGGTCGATTGCGCCGAACAGGTCAGGGGATTTCAGGTGGCGCATGATCGGCAGGCATAGGGGCAATACCGGTCTCCTCCTTCAACGAGCTGACGTTTGAGAAGGCCGAGATGTATTCCGCACGTCTGCGCCTGTCATAGGGCCTGGGAAGGACGGCGGTAGACCCACCTCGGGCAGCTGGCCTCCTCGAACCACCACCGAATGAGAGCTCGACGAAAGGGAGAGGAGGTGCCCCGAAAGCGGGCTGGTGCTGCGAGAGAGGATTGAACTCTCGACCTCTCCCTTACCAAGGGAGTGCTCTACCACTGAGCTACCGCAGCAACGGGCGCTGTTTCCTTGATTTCTGAGGTTTCGTCAACAGGGCAAATTGCAGTTTGATGCAGATGGTCGCAGAACCTTACCGGAACACGTCGGGAGAAGTGGCCCACGGCTGCACCAGTCTGTTCCGCGCCTGTTCCCCTCTCACCGTGCCAAGGAGCTAGGAAATGAGCGAGATCATTGATCTGAACGAGCGCCGCAATGCCGCCGAGCAGCCCGATGCCGAGTTCGTTCGCAAGGATGAATATGGCCGGCCGCTCTACTGCTTCGTCCTGAGCTTCGACATGGGCGATAAGCAATACGGCACCGAGTTGTGGGCATACGACATGACGGACGCCGAGGCGAAGGTTGCAGCTATGCGCGAGAGCCTGAGGCTTGACGGGCAGTTATTTGGCGTCCTGCCAGCATGACCGCCCCATCGGATCAGCCCCACGTGAAGAGAGGAATGGACCATGGCAGAGAGTGAGATACCGGAAGACATCAGAGTTGCTGCCAAAAATGCCCTTCAGCGTGCGCGACTTTTGAGCATTCTGGATCAGCAGATCGACATCATAGCCCAAGCCCTGATGGCCGAACGTGAGCGGTGTGCGCAGATCGCGGAGAAGTTCGCCAAGGAGAGTTGGGGTCTGACCGAACTAGTCTATGCCGGCGAGTCCCTCGCTTCCGCCATCCGCCAGGATCGAGGAGAATAGAGATGCCAGCCCGGTTCCTGCTCCCGCGCCTGCTTGTCGGGGTTGTGGTGATAGGGTTGGTTCTGGTGGTGAAATGGAGATGAGGATGGACACGCTAGGCGACTACCTGAAAAGCCTTGAGGGCGCAGAGACCGGCCGGCGCGGCTTGTCGGGTCAGGCAGTCTATATCCGCATCGATGGCAACCGCTTCTCCAAGTTCACCAAGGGCATGGAGCGGCCATTCGACCGGCGCATGTCTGCCGCCATGATCGATACCGCGAAGGGTCTGGTGACGGAGTTCGGGGCCGCCCTTGGTTATACGCAATCGGATGAAATATCGCTAGTTCTTTGGGAGCCGGGGCCGACGAGCGAAGTTGCACATGGCGGAAAGTTTCAGAAGCTCGCCAGCCGAACAGCATCCAAGGCAACGCACCTTTTCTATAAGGCGGCGTTGTCGTGGGGACTTGAGGTCTTTGTCGAGCGGCAATTCCCCGAGTTTGACTCCAGAGCTTTCGCAGTGAGCCGGGAGGATGCGGCTAAAGCGATCTACTGGAGGGAGATCGATGCTCGCAAGAATGCCATCCAGATGGCCGCTGCCAAACATTTCTCGCCCACGGCACTGCACAGGAAGAATGGCGACGATCAGGTGGCGATGCTGCGCGAGATAGGCGTTGACTTCGATGACTTCCCGGCATTCTTCCGGCGAGGGACATTGATCAAGCGCGTCAAAGTGCGCCGGGAAATGACAGCCGAAGAGTTGGAGCGCATACCACCGCAATATAGGCCATCAGGTCCAATCGATCGGACGGACGTTATTGAAGTCGAGATGCCAGACCTTCGCGGCATAGACGACAGGGCAGCTCTGCTGTTTGCATGAATATCGGCTGGCGATCCACCTGGGAGGATAAGGAAAACGACTACTCAGCCTACACGGAAGATGGAACGTATGTCGGGAGGGTGTACTGGCTTGAGTACAGTAATGCGGGATCGCACTGGCTTTGGTTCGCGGCTGATGGTGTATCTGGCAAGGCGCAGAGTAGACGGGAAGCGATGATAGCCGTGGAGGATGAGTGGAACTCTGCGAATAATAGCAAAAAGCCGTGACTTTTCAATGACTTTATGCAAGGATGGCGAGATGGAAAACATAGTTGTAAAGCCGCTGGAATGGGACGAGACAGATGAACGGTGGTGGGGAGCCACACCGATCTATGGGCTCGTCTATGAAGTTCGGTTGACTGATCGCGGCACGACGCGAGTTCGCTGGCCCGAGAACGGCGGGTGGGATGAGTTCGACGGCGACTTAGATTCCGCCAAAGCAGCGGCGCAAGCAGACTTCGACAAACGCGTCCGCGCTGTTCTCACCCTTCCCAGCCGGTAGAAGGAGACGATAGATGACGGACATCACCCGCATTCGCTTGGAGCAGGGAGATGAGTTTCCTTACGACGCCACAGACCAGTGGTGGCGGTCTCGCGCCAAACAGCCACCAAAGGCGCGAGACTGGGCGCATCGCGCAGCGCGCGCGATCATTGCCGACCTGAAAGATCGGAGAGACATCAAGCGCGGCTTTGAACAAATTGACCAGGACGTGAGGATGGAGATCGTTGACAGTCTGGCAGCGATCATACGTGCCGCCTCATCCTCGCCATCCCCTTGACGCCGCCCTGCCCCGCGCCATCCTCCATGAATGCCGAGGATCAAGATAGGCGATACAGTCGCCCTCACCGCGACAGTTCGCAGGCGCGTCACCGAGGATAGGGTAAGCGTCTCCATCCCAGGATATCATCATCCTCACTCGATCAAGGATAAATCCTCAACCGTCAAGCGAGGCCAGCAGATCGAGCTTAAGGGAGAAGTGACCAGGATAGACGAGGATTCCGTTACGGTGGCTCTAGGGCCTTTGGTGACGGTTCCGGTGGACAAGGTAAGGCTGGTGCAGAGCTATATCCCGCCGAAGCGGAGTAAGCCGCTGGTGGATAAGCCGACGTGAGTTATAAGCGCTCTGCGGATTTCGTATAACGCTGTTGCTGGAGGCGCCGCGCGGCCTCTCTGCGGAAGAAAAGCCGGATGCATTCATCGACATCACTCCACACATTCGTGGAGTCGGCGCGATGGAACAAAGCCCGAGCCAAGTCGTCTACTTCTTCGGAAGAGCTTCCGTGATCCATCTAAGCGAACTCATGATTTGCAGGCCAAGTTCCAGGGTCTCGATATAGGTCAGGTCGCAGACCTTGAGGTTGTCGATCAACAGTTCCCATTGAGGCTGCTTGCCGTCAGTGGAAACGCGGACGCGGGCTCTGTCGTTGCTCATCGACGCTTGAACGCCAGAAAGTCGGCGCCCTCCTCTACATCCGCGAAACACTGGACCTTGCCGTTTGCCGGATCGACCACAGACAGCACCGCAGCACCCCGATTGGCTTGCGCATAGCCATTCACCAGCGCGTGCCGATCGCCCATCTTGTAGCCGGAGATTTGCGCCAGCCAGGTTTGCGTCTTCTTCTCGGGGAACTCAATATCGAACAAGCCGAAGCTATGGATATGGCCCGTGACAAACAAGGCCGCTTCCTCGCCGAATTTGGCGTCTCTCAGCGTGCCGTGGGCGGGATTGTAGATCGAGGAGCCCTTGCGCCCGTGCGCCGCGTCTATGCGCGTCTGTGAGCCGTTCTTGTGGCAGAGCGTGAACTGTGCCCGCCAGTCGATCACTGGAACCTGTGAGGCTCCGAGCATTTTATAGAACTCGGTGCCGCCGTTCCACTCATCGTGGTTCCCGCCAAGCCACAGAAGCCACTTGATGCCGGCTTCCATCATGAACCATGTGCCGAGACGCTTCTCTGTCTTGTGGGAGATGTCGTTCTCTGCCCAGAGACGGGCAAGCCGACCGGTCCACGGCCAGTTGTCGGTTGTGTCGCCTATGTTGCCGCCATAGACGCCCGGTTGCCTTGCAATGGCGATATGGCTTTCGAGGAGCGCCCAATTACAATGCGGGCCGAGGTGAGGATCTCCAAACCAGAGGATGCCGTAGGGCTTGTCCTCCTTGACCTTCAGCGGGAACCATGTCCGCGCATCGATCGCCTTCTGTTTCCGCTCATGAGCCTTGCGGAAACGGGCCAGCAGCTCGTCTATCGGCTCTTCTTCGTCGCCATGAACGAAGTCGGGGAGTTCTATCGATTCGTCCTTCTCGGCCTTCAGGCGCGAATCCTTTGCCCTATTGACGCGGGCCGCAAAGCCGGCGCGTGACATGCCGGCTGCTGATGCGGCATGGGTCAGATTGCCGTCATGCTTCGCGAGGATTTCGAGCGCATGACGCAATTCTGCTTCCGAGGTGGGAGGTGTCCCCATGCGGATGAATTCCTGTGCTGTTGCGGATCAGGGAATAGAGACGGCGGGCCGCTCTGGCACCTTGGGCTGCTCGCCCACGGCTGATGGAGGTGGGCCATCATATTGGACGCCGCCTTCATCACCGATGGTGGCGGTGACTTGGCCGCCCTCTCCGGCGCCGTCCTTGGCCTCTTGGAGGGCTCCCGCTTGCCCCGGAGTGTATGGCAGGCGGTAGTAGACCGCCGGCCCGCCATCAGGCTTCAGGAGCGCCCATATGGCTACGTCAATTTCGATGTCTGCCCCAACGACGACATACCGCCCCGGAGGCGGCTCTGTGATGCGAGCCGAGCCAGTGGGGATATAGACAGCCAGCGCGGCGACGGTGACGGCCAGAGGGAGCGCTAAGGCCAGCCAGCGGCCGGCATACCAGGCGAAGATGCAAAGCAGGAGCGCGAGGCCGAGCCAATCGGACGCAAGCGTAATCATGTTGCCGCCCTCACCGCCTTGAACACCTTGTTCTCAGAGCCGGGAACCAGATTGCCCTGCCCATCGAGCTTAAACCGGATCACGGTCCGTTCCTGCTTTGCCCGCAGTTCCATGTCAGCCTTTGTCAGGAAGGCGCCGTTCAGCGCCACCTCAACATGAACCGTGAGCGGCGCCTGGAGGCTGTAGCCGTGGATGTTCACCACGTACTCACCGGCCGGCGTAGAGCGGGCAAAGGCGCTTTCGCAGTTGATGGGACTGTCGTCATTGACGATGCCCATGTCGTCGCGAAGCAGTGACCACACCAGACCGGATTTGCGGCTGTAGCCGACCGGCTTTGTGTCCTTGGGATCGGAGACCCACACGTCAACGTCAGTTGGGCCGGGGGGCCAGCACGCAAGGACAGCAATCGTTCCCGGCGGCGGAAGTGTTTCCTGGTCCTTAGCCTTTGGATTGATCTGCGGCAGGGCGAGGAAGTTGAAGGCCGACTGGACGAATGTGAGGACAAGCAAGACATCAACGAAAGCCCAGAGCCAAACATGGTCCGAGTGGCGTCTAGCCATCAGCTTTGTCCTGTGCGGTCGCGAGGATGCGAAGATTGACTGATGTCCATAGCGCCAGAGAGAGACCGACAAGCGTCGAACCGAACGCCGTACCGGCCCCGGAGAGCAGTTGCGCGCCTGCCTTGCGCACGCCTTCCGGCGTCCCCAGGTCATCGATATTCACGCCACCGAAGGCGTTCAGGAAGCCGATGGCGTTCCCGATAATGCCGAGGATGAAAAGCGCCGCGAAAAGGTCATAGAGGTGAGCGCTGCCAATGCGGGCTGCGTCGGCTGAGATTTTGCCGACCCGGCTGGCCTGCCAGAATGTGGACACAACGCCAGCCACGAACACGGCAGCGATGATATAGGCCATATGCGCGCCATCGGCCTCGACAACACGGGCCACGTAACCACACCACCATGCCCAAGCCAGGAAGCAAGTGCCGGCAAAATTTGCTATGAAGAGTTTGATCATTGTGCCGCCACCGTCGGGCATTTAGGGAGAAGAAGATTGGCCGGCAGGAAAAGCATGGTGTTCGGCTCATCGCCCTCAGCCGCAGACGGAACCTTGGCCTTTTGAAGATATCTGTGGAGGCCATCCGGCAGGCTCTTGAGCCACATGGACCACAGCTTGCGCGCGCCCCTCGCCGCCGACTTCGTGCGAACAACCTTGCCGTCCTGCAAAATGAATGGCTTGTGGAAGGCGAAGAAGGCCCCCGCGTCTGCGGCGCACGCCTTGATTCCGGTGAATTCCTTCAGGAGAACCAGCGTGCAGGAGCTGGCACACATGCCTCGATAGCGAATGATTGCGCCCTCATCGGACAGGCGCTTGTAGTTCTTGTAATAGGTCATCACGCTTCCGCCTCCATCGTTCTGAATGTCGATGACTTGGAGGGGACGCTGCGGCTCAATCTCGGCATGTGCCTGGATGGTGAGGAATACAGTCATGAACGTGGCGAGCGCCAACGTTGCCAGCAGAATCGAGAACGCAACCCAGAAGCGCGGATTTTCGCCCACGGCGGTATTCCTTTCGAAGGAGGGAGGGTATGCTTACGGAGAACCGCGCAGCGCCAGCCACATCAGGCCAAGGGCGCCAGCTATGAGGATGCCGACTGCGGTAACGAGGGACTGCTGCTTTACGGTGGCGACGGATTCGCGCCATGCCCGGAGGTGTTGGAGATCCTTCTGGAACTCCAACGGGTCTTCGGTATCGACGCCAAGCCGCGTCAATGTCTGGTCTACGGTCTCAGCGACAATGCGCCTGATCTCATGCTCGGTCACGGCGCATTCCCTTCAAGTGCAGCGGCGGTGTTGTCATAGTGGCGCGCGCACCTTTGGACGCGGGCATTGGCGCGATCGGTGGCGCGTCTCTCGCGCTTCAGGACTGAGAGCGCTTCCGCGCCTACCGGAATCGGCGCATGTGGCTCGATCGCGCGGCAGTCGCTCGGCAATGACGGAAGATGCACGCCAGCCGCCGCTTGACCCTTTTGAGACGCTGCGTTGTGGAGCATCTTCTCAAGGCTTGAGCAGCCAGCGACGGTCGTCATCGCTGATGTGACAAGAACGACCCTTAGCAGCCAGTTCAGCCTCATGGAATTTGATCTCCTGTTCCAAAGCCTCATCGGCTGCACGGTTCTTTTCTTGCTCTGCGGCGAGCAGTTCGGCATATTGGGAAAGGGCTTTGCGTCCGACATCTAACTGGCGCTCGGTCTCGGCAAGCTTGGCCTTGGCGGCATCCAGTTCGACTTGCTTGACATAGCCGGCGAGCGCTTCATGGCGGGTGCTGGCATCATGCGCAGCGAGCCAGACCCGAAAGCCGATGACGGCAAGGACGACGGCAAGCGCGCCTGTGACGATGCGGCCAAGCTTGGTGCCGATGGCGAGTTCGATGAGAGCCATCATTGCGATTTCATCCATCTGACGAACGGCGACAGAACCTTGACGGTGATGCAGAGTCCCCAAGCACCGCCGATGAGCAGAAGGCCGTAGAGGAGCCAGAACATTAGAGACCCCGAAGACACAACTCGCGCTCTTTGGCGCGGCGCTTGGTCAGGCCGGGGAAAGTGATGCCGGCGGCCTTGTTCCACTTCATCAGGGCATCGCAGCCTTCGCGGGTGCGGCCTTCATTGATGAGCCGCACAACGCTCGACTTGCAGGCAGCGCCCACGCCAACGTTGTAGGCGAAGGAAACGAGCGCAACGAAGCGACCGTCGGGTATCTGGGCAGTTGTGCATGCCTCGATGCCGTTGGCGTACTTCTGAAGGCTGTTGATGAGCATCGCCTTGCATTCGGCAATGCTGTGGTAATCGCCTTTGTGGACGTTGTGGGTTTCGCCGTAACACACGGTCCATGGAGGACCGCCCGTCGCCGGATCGGGGTAGGCGTTCTGTCGAAGCCCCTCGAAGCCCCCAATAAGCGTCACGGCCACGGCAGCGGCTGCCGAGCCTTTCTTCAGGCGGGACATGAGAGCTCCTACTTGTTCCGGTAGAGATGCCCAATCCCAGAGGCGATGGCGAAGAACAGGCCAAGGCAGGCATAGACAAGCGGCGGGATCGGGAGCGTTCCTTCGAACAGGGGCCATACACTCGCCAGCGCCTCACAGAGCATCATGAGGATTGCCAGGTAGGCGGCGTGGAAGCGAACCCGGCGGGCGAGAGTTTCCTTGCGCATGGGACGCAACATCAGACGGAGTTGCGGGTGGCAATCCAGAGGATGCCGAGATTTTTCGTGGAGGCGAAGCCGTTCTTCACCTTGTACCGAGTCGCCGCGCCGTCATAATAGACGCCGATCTGCGATGTGGTCGGCGTGCTACTGACAACGTAGGAGGCATCACCGCCGATCTTGGTCACGACGCCGCCGCCGCAAAGGAAGAGCCCCACTACCCCGGTTGCTCCGTTCTCATTGAGAAGAAGCAGCCCAGAATTGTTCGAAAGGCTGATCTCTGACCCGCTTGTGATGTTCTGACTGTTGCCCGCAACGTTCAAAGCAGGGCCGGTTTGTGGTGCCACTGACAACGCCGCCGAAGTGCCAGTTGCAGCGCCAATGTTCGGGGTAACGAGGGTCGGCGACGTTGCAAAGACGAGGGCACCGGAGCCCGTTTCGTCGGTTACGGCAGCGGCGAGCTGTGCACTGGTACCGCCCGCTAGGAACGTCGCCATGCCCGTGGCGAAGCCAGAGATGCCGGTTGAGACTGGCAAACCTGTTCCGTTAGCCAGCCCGATAGACGCAGGCGAACCCGTCGCATTAGTCAGGGTAAGCGCTGAGGGCGTCCCCAGATTGGGCGTGACCAAAACTGGGGATGTGGCAAAAACAGCCGCACCAGTCCCAGTTTCATCAGTCAGCAACGCTCGCAGATTTGCGCTCGATGGCGTCGTCGCGAATGTGTCGAAGCCGGCCGCGCGAGAGATGGCCGCCCATGAGGTCAGATCGGCATCGAGAGGCTGGTAGAGCGACCCAAGCGCGCTAAGGGGCGCATGGACCTCCTGCCCGGAAGCGAGGAGTTTCACGCGAACCTTTGTCTGGTCGCTAATACTCTCTATCGGGATGGGTGTTTGAACCATCAATTAACCACAAATATTTCTACCAGGGAATCTTGCGCGTTCCGAAGACAGGCCGCATATTTTTATTATGCGAGCGAGGGCTTTTCTTCTTCCTACAATGATTTGTTTAGCTTTGGCTAATGTAGCACAAGCTGGAAAGAACGATGCCGAGTGGAATCCGCCGGCCCGTTTTGATCACCCTTACAAAGGTGAGTTGTTAGTCAGGAAGTTGCCGCAGGATAAGGTTTACGAAGCCTGTCGAGTTCTGTTCAGCCTCTATAACGTCCCGGCTTCTTCGTATCCAAACCAGCGCGGCTGTGCGATTCTAACATCCAGCCATTCATGCCTGGTCGTCACAATTGACAAGCCTTACATGGGAACTACGCCTGAGGCAGTATTGCGGCATGAGAACGGGCATTGCGTAGGATGGCCGGCAGACCACCCGGATTAAAGCGGGTTGAATGTAGCAATCACGGCCGACGTTGCGCCGTTCGTGTCCGAAGCCGTGACATCAACCGACAGTGCGGCATTCGCTGCCATATTGATATCCCAAGCAACGCTGGAGACATGGCTTGCGACCAGAGAGGCGTCGGCAATCTGTTCCGTCAGGTTGGTCCAGCTTATCGGGGATGGCCCGGACGGGCCGCTCTGGCACACCGAAAGCGTCAGTCCATTCGCGGGCACATTTGCGCTCCATGGCGGCACCCCGGCACCGTTGGAATCGCCCGTGAAGACAGCAGAGCTGAGGTCATATCCCGTCACCCTCAGAACGTAAAAACGCATCGTCGTCGTGCCGGTGACGGTCACGGTTCCCGATGTTCCAGACGGCTGCCCGACAATGATTGCCGTTCCCGTCGCTGGCCCCCCACCAGTACCAGAGGAATGGCGCTTGATCACGGTCCCGGCTACGCCGCTGATTGTTGCTGAGAGGTTGTAAGCGCTCGCATCGTTGCCGCCGAGTGCGATTACAGCAATCCACCGGCCGCCGCCGGTTACTTCCGCCCCATAGTTGGCAACCTCGCTAGCTGAGCTGCTGGTATGGACCAGCGAAACGCTCCTCCAGGTTTTCCCATAGAAATCGGTGGGGATGACCAACGAGCCAGACGGCTTTCCTGCTAGCGTGCGCCAATTCGCATTCGGGATCGTCACTGGATAGCTATCGCCGATCTCGGCGAGGATTTGAGCGACCGTGAGCCCACCAGAGGAAGGGAGCGTCATCCCGTCACCGTCAGCGTGCCGTTGATGGTGACCGCGCCACTAGATGCAATGGTGACCTGACCTGTGGTAACGGCAACGCCACCGGGCCGCAGGGTCATGGTCCCGGCGCTGGAATTGGCGAAATTGTTGTTGGTAGAAATATAATTGACGGCCGTTACGGACCCGCTTGTGGTGATGTTTCCGCTGGTAGAGAAAGAGCCGACGCCAGAAATATTGTTGCTGTCATCAATCGTGACGCCAGAATCCTGAAGCTTGCCCGACGTGCTGTCAAAGCGCGCGATAGCATTGTCCGTGGAAGATGCCGGCCCGATCGCGGCAGCAAGATTGGAGGGGGTGATGGCGCGCGACGTGTCAGACCGAGCGATTGCCTCCGCATCCGTTGCCAGCTCGACACCGCCCGATGATGTCGTGGTGGCAGCCGGAATACCTGTCGGGTTGACCAATATCCAGCCGCCGGCTGCCGCATTGGCAGCCGTGGAGTACTGGACGATATAGATGCCGCCAGCTTGGATCTCCGCTCCGGTAAGAGCGGAATCGCCGCTTGTCGTCATCTTGCGGATGGCTTTGGCGCCGATGCTGTTCACATTGAGCGTAGCCGCCGTCGTATTGTCCGAAGCCGCCGTGAAGGCCAGGATAATGCCGTTGGCATAGGCTGAGAACGCGGAGTTGGCCGTTACCGTGAGGGCATCTGCGGTGCCGCCGGCTGTCAGCGAGCCGCCGATGTCTTTGACGAGTTCGGCATTCCGGCCCATCATCTGGCGCCCGGAATTGTTCACCGTGGACGGGGCTTGGCCCTCAGCCCAATTGATGCTGCCGTCCGCCGTGGCATTATTGGCGGCGGTCGTGCTCCAGTCATAGATACTTGAGATGGTAGCCTCCTATTATCCGAGAAGCCGCTGTTTCAAAAGAATGTCGGAGATCGGCGTGGCCTGAAGCTGCTTCAGCAGGCTGTTGCCGGTCTGGCGGGCATCGCCCATTGGCTTGAAGCGAACGGGAGGGGCGTCTGGCGTCTGCGCAAGTGCCGAGAAGAAGCCTTGAAGCGGCGATTTCGTGTCACCGGACGATGCGTAGGCCGCGACATCGGCGGGAACCGACGTGTCATGATTGGCGAGGAGCCCACCGGGTGATTGAGTGGCGGGAGCAAGACCGGGCGCTGGATAGCTTTCCTGCCCCTTCGGGCCGTCAGGAAGCGCCGCATACGGGCTCGGAGCCGCGAACGGCACGCCCTTAGCATTGTCGGTGAAATAGTGGTTGCCGATCTTCATGGCGTTGCTGGAATTGAGATTCCGGGCCCATGAAGCAGTGGATGCACCCGGATTAGCATAGTAGAGCGCATTTCCCGCGACATCGGGGAGTTGCCCGCTTATGAGCTGCGAGGCGACATTACGGGCATCCGGGCCGATCTTCGTTGACTGGCCCTGAAACTGGTTGCGGGCAAGCGCCTGAGCAACGGGGGACGAGCCGTAGCCCGAGAAATTCTGGTTGGCGCGATTGCGGATGACATCGGCCACCGCCTGCATGCCGAGAAGGCCCTCGCCCCCTGCCTCGCCTTGGAGGATGGAGGCAAGGGTTTCGAGATCATTCCCCAGATAATTCGGGGTTCCGACGTAGGCCATGGCATTGCCTCGAAAGATGCATTATGTGTTTGGGATGCAAATTGAGCATGACCCGAAGGAACCGCCGCGAGACAGGACCGGCAGCGGCGTTCTATGGGGGAGCGCCGGCATGGTGGCGCTAATCTGGCTGGTCTTTCTAACCCTGGTGGGCGTTGACTGGCGTTCCGCTCTGCTTGGTGGGTTAACGGGCGGGGTCTTCGTTGCCATCATGACCGAGGTCACAGGCAACAAAGTCCCGCCATGGATGCGCGGTTAACGCCCTTCGATCGCCGGCAAACCCGCCGAGCGCAATAGAGCCGCGATATAGGCTTGCGTGGCAGGAGAGGCCCCGGTAGCAGCGGCCTGGTTCCCGAGGTAGCGCTGGATGAGCGGGTTCATCAGCGCCGCGCCCGCACCCTTCTGAAGCGCATAGCCCGCTGCCGCGCCTGCTGCCGCGCTTTTCAGATCGCCACCCGATGCCCCGCCATAGCCCGCGCCGATGACTGTAGGAGCAAATGCACCAAGGCTGCGCGCTGATATGCGGGATGCCGTGCCCGAGTTGGGAAGCGGCGTGAGAACCGCTTGCCCTGCCTTGGCAAGATCGGTGAAATCACTGCCGCCCGTTGCGAAGCCGCCGCGATTGCCCGTGGAGGCAGCAACGCGCAACTGAGCGGGATTGATAAGACCGAGGCCGGCATCCGCCGTTCCGCCGGTAGATGCACGCTCGACAACCTTGTAATTGCCGTACTGCTTGCGCAGCACCTTCCAAGCCCCGAGATCAGCCGGATTGATCGAGCGTTCCATGGCGTCGTCAAGGGAATCGCGAAGACCCTTAAACGCTGATTTAAGCGTCTGGTTGGTGGTGGACTGAGCGGCTTGTGAGAGATCGGAACGGATGGTCTGGTATTCCGGGCCAGAAAGCGTGCCGTTGTTGGCGCGCACTCGCTGCACGATGTCGTCAACCAGATTGTTGATGATGGGCTTCTGCTGGGTCTCAAGAAGCTTGCCGTAGCGATTGAGCGTCTTGCCCATGTCCTGTGCAAGCTGCCGATCGGCTACCATCGTATTGCGGCTGGCGAGATCGTCAAACTGCTGGCCGAGATTGCCCTTGAGCGCCGCGAGATTATCGGGAGTCGCGCGGCCCGAGCCGCCGGCCTTCTGCATGGCGGCATTGGTGAAGGCTTCGGCCTGGTTTTCCATCATGTTGGCGGCCTTGTTGCCGCCAAGCTCGCTCTCGGCATAGCGCAGCGCGTTGGAGCCGGTGCGCTGGCCCGCAGTGACGGGCACGCCTTCCTGAGCCAAAACGTTGACCGCTGCTTCACGCTCGGGAGATGAGGCAAATGGGCTGACGAGTTTCTGGGCGCCCTTGGTGATGCCCGCAGCTAGATAGGGCGCTCCGAAGCCTACAGCGCCGCCAATAAGCGCACCCGTGCCGCCACCAATGGCGCGGTCTTTCAGGTCGCCGTTGGCGTTACCCGCGCCAAGAAGACCGCCGTAAATGCCGCTGTCCAGAGCCGTGCCCAGAGCAACCTTGCCGAGCCCGCCGCCAGCCTTGGCAGCGTTCGCGCCAAAGCCAGCGCCGCCTGTGGCTACACCTTGAGCGAGACCGCCGCCGATCTGACCAGCCAAATATGAGCCAGGATTGTCAGCCTGAGCCTTTGCATCGTCGGCGCGCATTTCCTGCAAGACTTGCTTGCGCGGAACGCCGGTGAGAGCCGAGCCGAGAACCGAGGCCAGTTCATCGCCGAAGCCGAATGTGGTCGAGTTCGCGGCACCCATGGCGGCCGAGCCGCCCATGCCATAATTCTGCGGCGAGAATGCGGGAACGCCTACAGGCTGACCGGTGTTCGGATCGATCGGCGTTTCCCGTGAGGCGCCGTTGCGGATGGCTTTCGCGCGGGCAACGCCGGCCTGAGCGCGCGCTGCAGCATCGGCTGTCCCATCCGATTTGAAATCCTCCCAGGGCTTGCGCTGCTCTTGTGCTTGGTAAAACCTGTCCTGAGCCTTATGGAGCGCCTGAGCGTACATGTCAGCATGTTCCGGCGTGTCGAAAACGCCGAGTTGCTGGCCCGTCTTGCCGTACTGCTGCACCGCCTCATCGTCGGACATAATGCGCCCGTCTGGCGAGACGGTTGGAACTAGGATTTCGCCTCCGTCCGTCCCGAACGACATAGAGCGTACAGTGCTGATGCTGCCATCTGAATTGCGCACAATCGGACGCGCAGCAAGGTCAATATTGCCCTGCGCCTTCATGCCAGGGAACGGGCCGATCGGGCTTGCCGCAACCCGCTTTTGCGATTGATACTCTTCCCACGGAAGCGGCATTTATTTCGCCTTTTCCCAGTTCGAAGGCTCGGAGGGATCGCCGCCCTTGAAGCGGTAGCCGTAGCGGGTTTCGCCGACCACTGGAGCGGCCTTTGGCTGATTTGCCTGGGGAGCATTGTCCGGATTGCCGCCCCTGCCCTGCAAGACGCGGCTCTTCACGCTTTCCAGTTCGCTCTTGAGCCGGTCCAGCTTGGTTGACATCGAGCTGGCATCATCCGTGTAGGTCGGCAGATAGCGGAAGGCATAAGCGGCGGCTTCCGTTGATGGCATGCCCGCACCAGTCAGCATGCGCTGAAGGGAATCCACGCCGGTCTGAATCTGGCGGTAGGTCTCTGCACCAGGATAAGCGGAGTCGTTGCGCGAGCGGAACGCATCATAGAGGCCGGTGACTTCGCCATTGGCGACCTTCTGCCTAATGGTGTCGAAGTTGTTCAGGAAAGTATCAGCCAAGCCAATGCGGCCGGCTGCCTCGCTCGGGATCTGTGTCGCTGGACCGCCGGGGATCGGAACGACGCCTTCGGCCTGATTGGCTGGGTCTTTCCACATATACCCGGACGGCAGTTTGGTTCCGGTATCGATGTTGACCTGATTGCGGCCCGCCTCCTTCATCTTGACCATGAAGTCCATGAGCGTGCCCTTGAAGCCCTGCTTCACGGCAGCATCATATTCCTTCATGTCGGAGGTCGCGGTGTCGCCCTTGGCGCCAAGGTTGCCAGTGAGAATGAAGCTGCGCCCCTCTTCCGACTGCGGATCAAGCCCATACTGCTGTGCTGCCTGCGCGCGCTGGTCGAACTCGGTCAGGCCACCCCCGCGCGAGCGCTGGAGGATATAGGAGCGCAATGCACCCTTGTCCGAAGCAAGGACCGTCGCCGTGCCGGGATCGAGCCCCTGAGACTGAAGCCAACTCGTCGTCCGATTCCTCGCCGTGGTCTTGGGCGCGAAGACTTCGCCAAGGATGCCGCCCAAACCGCCTCCGTTTGACATAGGCGCGGCCTGTGGAGCGTTTTGCGGCATCGGCTGGGCTTGCGGGGCCTGGAAGGCAAGCGGCTGCTGTGGAGCCTGCTGGACGGGAGCCGACTGCGGGCGCGCGAATGCTGCCTGAAGCGCGTTCGGGTTGTTGTGATCCCCGACCTGAGCCGCAGCCATGGGCGGAACGGCCTGCTGGGTGCCGTTCGGGTTCAGGATCGCAGCAAGGAGCGACTGAAGGTCCACCGCGAAACTCCTTTACCCGGCCATCGCGCCGCCGAGGCCGCCGCGCCCGTTGCCGCTGCCTCCGTGCCTCTCTTCGACGGGCTTTTTCGGTGCTGCTGTCGGCGCTGCCATCACGGGCGTGCGCGCCAGCATCCTTGCAACGGTCGCGGCCTGCGTCTCCGCAAGGCTTGGCGACAGGGCACCCGGATATTGAGGCGCCGAAATGGGAGCGATAGGCGTCTGCATGTAGCCATGGAACGGCGCATTCGTCCCGGGCGTGACTGCGCCCATGGGAGACGGGCCAATCTGCGGGGTGGATTGAGTGGAACCGCCCATTTATTTGCCTCCGAACAGACCGCCCACGGCACCGAGAGCGCCAAGCGGATTTGAGGATGAGGAATGCCCGGTCTGCGTGCCATAATCGCCGGCAGCACCCGAAGCCGCAGCCTGGAGAAGGCCAAGCCGTGTCCAGTCTTGATTGTCCTGCGCATACCACTGGCTGACGAGATCGGAGAGTTGCTTCTGCGCCTGGGTGTCAAGTAGACCACCCGCTTGCAAGGTTGCGTTCGCGCCAGTGATGGCGTTGTTAAACTGTTGCTGATCCTGGCCCGACATTGCGTTGGTTGCGCTCAGGGCGCGATCGAGGCCGGCATTCCTTGAGGCATCCAACTGATTGTTGGCCGCCAACATGTTCTGGGTGTCCTGATTGAACTGGTTCATCAGGGCATTGGAGCGGATGTTGCCGAGCTGGCTGGTGAGAACGCCGGTATTCGCGCCCGAGCCATAGCGGCCCGCGCCGGAAAACTGGCTCTGGACCTGTGCCGCCGTCTGATCAAGCTGCCCTTTCAACGCATCGTTGAAATACGGGTTGCCGCTGGTGAGATAGGAGCCATTCGCCATGTTCTGAAGGTTCTGCTCCGAATAGGACGGCGACACCGAAGCCGCGCCGATCCCCTCGAACATCGGCCGCGTGCCGGCGGTATTCGTATTCGCGCCAGCCGTGGCAAGTTGGTTGATGCCGGAAACGGTCGTGCCCGACAGGTCGGCAACAGTCGGGCCGGAGAACGTGTTGCCGCCAGCGCCGGAGTTGTAGATGTTCTGCGCTTCTGTCGCGCTCTTTTCAAATAGAGGTTGGGCCCACTTAGGGGGACTAGAAGTTTGCGACGACGACGTTGACGATCCCATGGCGAAGGCCCTTTTTATTCCAACCAAGCCCAGGTTTTACGGCTATGGATATCTTTGATGTGGGAGCGGGAAAGGCTAAACTTGGCCGCCGTTTTGCTTAGTGAAAGAGTGCCCTTGAGAGACCGGATTTCGCGAACGAGATCCTCTGTCAATTTTGCCTGCCCATTTCGCTGGCCGTTGGTGCGCGTCCCGTGTCCAATTTTGTCTTCGTCATTTTCAGAATGGGTCTTCCACGAAAGATGGCGCTTGGTCACACAGGCATCACCGCCCCGGCCACATGAATGAGCAGCTTCGTGTCGCGGAGTTGGAGGCGCTCCATGTGCCTCCTCGCACAGAAGGCGAGACACCAATTTGACGGCGCGACCAACACCAATGACTCCGTAGCCGGTGTTGACTTTGGCGAACGGCCAAATCAGACATTCGTCCCCATCGTAGGAAAGCACAACCTCGCGATAGAAGCGGAGCGCTTCCCCTCTTGCCGCCTTCTTCTGCTTGTTTGAGCCCCCAATTGGGCGTAGAGATTTGATAGCCATTTCGACCTCCGTAACAGGTTGGCTTGGTTAGGGCCTCGCGGTGGTGCAAACACCGTTTTGAGGCCCGAATTTTATAGCAGATTCAATCCTTTGCCGCAATCTTCCTGTAAAGCACCGCGTATGGCTTGTATCCGAACTCGGCCAGGAGAGGTTTCCACCCTTCCCGGCCTTCGACTGCTGTCACATGGCATCCGTTTTGAGCGGCGAACGCTTCAACCGCTTCGCAAAGCTCTCGCTTGTATTTCTGAACGTCGCGGCCGGCTAAATCACAGAGAGTGAATATTCGCTGGCCTGTCGCATCGACGGTCCTGATCGTGGACATGCCAATCGAGACGAACTTGTCGCCTTCAAGAATGAGCCAGAGCGTTTTCTTCCCGCTCAAGAACTCCTGAAACAGTGCTGCCGTGGTCACATCGCCGG
Source organism: Mesorhizobium sp. M1A.F.Ca.IN.020.04.1.1 (assembly GCF_003997315.1). NCBI lineage: Bacteria > Pseudomonadati > Pseudomonadota > Alphaproteobacteria > Hyphomicrobiales > Phyllobacteriaceae > Mesorhizobium > Mesorhizobium sp. M1A.F.Ca.IN.020.04.1.1. The sequence continues at coordinate 138,771 of NZ_RZSN01000001.1, read as the reverse complement.
GGAAGCGATCGGCGAGCCGGCTCATCTCATGGACCACATCGGACAGGTACGGGCCTAAGCGGTCGAGATTCCATTCGCTGGCGTTGTAGACTGTGTATTTGCTCAACGGCGCCCCGCTGGCTGCGCTGCGATGTCCACGCCCTGGGCCTGTGTCCAGTCTTCACCGGCCGGGATTGTCACCCTCACCCGCTGGAACCGGGCGGAGTTCAGCTTGTCGAAGCGTCCCGTTGCCGATGTTCCGGTGATCTCTCCAGTGTAGGAAACCGCCTCGCCACGCTTGAACCTGGAGCCAATGGCAATCGTGCAGTTGTCGTTGTCCACCACCGGATAAACGGAGGTGATCAGCGTCACGCCGCCCGTGATGTCGCCCTGTTCCTGTGTGGTGATGACGGCCTCTTTCGGCTGGCCGTTGAAAAAGCCCATTTGAAAGCTGCTGTTGAAAGCCGCAAGGACCGGCGCCCCGCCCTGCCAGACCTTGGAATCTAGCGAATAGGGCAATGCATCGAGACTGGACGAAACCGCATCCAATCCTTCGAGTGTGTAGCCAGCCGTCGCGGCCGGGAAGATGCCGTAATTGACTTGGCTGGCCTTGGACCAGCGCTGAAGCAACCAGTCATAGGTCAAGATGGTGTTGAAGGAGCCCGTTCCGCCGATGTCCATGGTCCAATAGGCGCGGGAATAGAACGGATCGATCGCCCCGACCATCGAACCGATATCCGACGACGCCAATTGCCCGAAAATCGTCCTTGACACCTTCTCAAAGCCGATATCGGCAATCGAACCATCCGCCGCGATCTGGAAAAACGAACCTTCGTCGGCAAAGAAGGTGTTTTCGCCTCTTGACGCGATGGAATAAGGTGATTTTGCACCCCTCTTGTCGTGGATCTTCACGAAGGAGAAGATGATGGACGAACCGGGGACGAAGGTGCCCAGATAAATGGCCCGTTCCATGAAAATCAGCGGGTTTGTTGCCCTCGATGAGCCCTGGACCGCGCCGCCTTCAGGGAAACTCTGTGTGTCGGAATTGTCCGTGCCGATTGTCCAGCCGGTGATATCGTTCAAGGCTGACCAATGCACCGCACTCGCATCCGTGGCGAGCTGCATCAGGCAGAGAAAATCGCCCCACGCCTTGACAAACGCTGCTTTCGGAGGTGACCCTGCAAGATTGTCGAAATCGGTCGAGACGCCGAGGTGATAGACCTGTGGGTTGTCGTTGATGTTGACCGCGACGACATATTCGCCGAACTGCTCAAAGCACCACTGCGCGTCATCGTTGGCGGCATAGGTCGTGGCGGACTTGGAAACGTCCTCCCAAGTCAATGTGGTGTTGTCGAGCTTCCACAGCTTGGTCGCCGTGCCGGCAAAGGTGCTTACTTGTCCGCTCAGGCTGCGAGCCTGGAAATAGCCGAGTGGCTTGGCAGAGAGTGCCGATGTCAGCGCGGCAAAGTCAGGGAATGGAATATACGAATTGACCGAACACAGGACGTTTGAGATGTCGCCCGTGGTCTGTCCATTCAGTTCTGCCTTGTCCGGCTCCCAGGCCGAAAACGGCACTGTCGTCACCGGTTGCCCCACCTGATAAAACCAACCGGGTCCATCTTCTCATGGGCCTTAATCGGGTTACCGTCGGAATCCAAAACACCAGTATCGATAAGTTCGAAATCCTCGTAGACGGTGCGGGCCAAATAATCCTCACCGTCCACGTTCTCATCGATATTCGCCGTGCGCGGGACACGCTTGATGGAAACATAAACACGGGTCATGGCGTTTGAGACCTAATGCGCATTCCGGCGCGGGCATAATTCGCCATCACATTGGCACCGTTCAGCCCAGCCACCAGCGTCCGCAAAGCTGCGCCATGCTTGGCTGCTTCGTCATTGTCGCGCACATAGTCCGAGATGAACATCAGGCAGCCGCGAAAATAGACTTGCGGCGCCTTGGTGATCAGCCAATTGGTGGTCGTCGTGCCGTCGAGATTGGCTAGCTTCTGGTAATAGGTGAGTTCGACATCGTTCGAGACCAACGGGAAGGTGTAGAGGCTCGATCCGATAATGGTGAAATTCGACCCCAATCCACCGAAACGGCTAGGCCAAAGCACCTCTGCCTGGTCCGGCGTGATATAGGTCAGTTCGCGACGGGTCGATGCATCTTCGACAACACGCCGATATTGCAAATAGTCGGTTGGGAGAGTGCAGACGCCGCTTGCGGGCGTCAGACTCGTCACCACTTCCATTTCCCGGCAGCGTAGCGGTTCATCCTGAGGATCTTGACCGCCGAAGTTAAGGTAGTCAGTCGTGAACCGGATAGTATCGTCCACGATGGCCGCCACATCACCGCGCGCCGACCAATCAAGAACTGTCGATTTTAGGCTGGCATAGTCGGTAATGGCCATCAGACGCGCCCTCGCGAAGTGCGGAACCGCGAATTGTCGCTATCGTTGAGGACTTTCGACAGATAGCGCTTGTCGCCGCCATCGATGGCATCGCCAAGCCCGGTCTTCTCGAAGAAGGTCAACGGCACGGAGGCAACACGCTGGTAATCCCCGAACCTGACGCCGTGCGACGCCTTTTCGGCTTCCGCATTGGCATCGAGGATTGCGTCTATCTCCTGCTCGACATGAGCGCCCTTGAGATTGCCCTGATCATCGAAGATCAGCCAGACAGTTCGGCCGATCTCCGGGTCATGATCAAAGAAGACGCGGTGGTCGGCCATTATTCGGCCGGCTCCTTGCCGGGGCGCGCCACGCCTGCTTCATACCAGCGATCGGCCATGTCGGCAGGCACCTTGATCGTCTCGCCGGCAAGATGCTTTTCGTCTTCGACCGGGAATGCATCACGCAGCAGATAGACCCAAGTGTCGGAAGCGGCCTTGATCGCCGCAATGTCGGCGTCCCTCTTGGACTCCTGTGCCTCTTGCACCTTTTCGGCCAGGGTATCGACCGACCAACGGCCATCGACTTCCATGCCGAGCGCTTTTGCTTGGCCAAGAAGAACCTTCCTGGCTTCCAGATTGTTTTCGTCTGCCAATTGTATCTCTCCGAAGGGAAAGGGCGGCCCCGGAGAGCCGCCCAGTTGATGTTACACGGCAGCCGAAAGCGGCGTGGCCAGCGTGCCGGAGCCGACCAGATGGCCAAGGACCATCCAGACGTTGGTAGCCACGTCACGCAATTCGAGGTACGAGCCGACGATACCGCCGGTTGTCGTGCCGTTCATGGTGATCGTGTCATCCGTGCCGCCGGCCGCTTCATGCGTGCCGGCACCCGTGGTCGTGGTAGCGGTCGTGAGAACGCCGACCATCGTGTCGCTGGAGTTCGCCACCTGAACGATGTCGTTGTTCGACGTGACGGTCGTGCCGACCATGACGTAGTAGACATCGCCAGTGCCGGAGGCGGCCGGGAGCGTCACGGTGACGCCGGCCGCGCGGTTGAGCACGGTCACCGTGTCGCGGTGAATATGCCGGTCGAGCGTAACGGTCGAAGCCGTTACAGAGATGGGCTTCATGGGCTGTGCCATTGTCGTTTCTCCTATCAGGTCGAAGCCGTCAGGCCGAAGACGTCGGCAACGACGCCGATGCCAGCCTGGTTGACGACTTTGAGGCAGCCTTCCGCGATCAGGACGCCATTCTCGGCATCGCCGGTCTTGGCAACCGTGTCTTCCTGGATGGCGCGGAGGGTCATCCACTTCACCATGTCAGGATCGAGCGCAAAGACGCGACGGGCAGTCGCGGCAGCCGTGCTCATGACGCGGTTCGGCATCACCTTCACCGGACCCCACGGGCTTTCGTAGATGTCAGCCGTGCCGATGATGGTGTTCGTGCCCTTGCCGGCCGCATAGCGGAAGGAGGCCACGTTGCTGTCCGACATGAAGGTCGCAAACACGCCCTTGTTGTAGGGCGAGACAACGACCGTGGTGACATCGCCGCCGTTCTGATAGATCGACTGCAACACACTGTCGGTCAGGGCCTTGGTCCACGCACGCAGCGTGCCGGTGGTCTCGACGGTCGTGACGCCGGACGAGAAGCCGCCGGACGAGCCGCCAGCGCCGCGCGAGACGTTCGAGGTCAGCCAGGTCGGCAGGCCGCCGGAACGACGCGGGTCCGAGTTCGTCGATGCCGTATTGACGACGATGGAATACTCCATGTCCTTACGGATCGCCTTGCCCTTCTTCATCAGTTCGTGCGCGCGCTTTTCGGCATTGCCGGCGTTGTCAACCGCCTGCTGGGTGCCGGAAAACCGGAACGTCTTGGTGAAGATCTGCGTGTAGTTGCCGACGCGAGTGGGCGGCGACACGGCATCGAAGGTGTACTCGTTGCCTTCCGGCTGCGCATTGTCGCCGGTCGTATCGAGGCTTTCATACTCCCATTCGGGATGCTTCGACGCGGCCTTGGACTTGCCGGCCATGGTATAGATGGGCGTGTCGGTCGGGGTGATCATCGAGACGAAATCGTCAAGTTCTTCCCTGTTGCCGACCGCCTGGGTGGTCAGGACGGTATTGGCTACGGTAGCCATGGGAATTATCCTTTTCTGGATGCGAGATAGGCTGCCGCCGCATCGGCGACGGTGCCGGTTTGCTTCAGACGGGTGATTGCATCCGTGGCGCGCCTGGCCTTCTGAGCGTCCGGTGTCAGCCGCTTGCCCGATTTCTGCACCGGGGGGCGGCCTTCGACCTGCTGAACGGCCTTGGGCTTGTTCGCTTGCAGCTTGTCCCAGAGCGCTGCCTTGTGCAGCACCAGGGCCATGCGGTGATCATAAGGAACGGCTTCCGCGATCTCTTCCTTGCTGAAGCCGGCCGCCAGTCCTGCGGATTGCAGGCCGGAGGCGAAGGCATTCAGCTTGGCCGAGTCTCGAAGCGACGGGATTTTCCCCAGAAGCTTCTCGCCCTCCGAATTGGCCCGCTCGTTCCGCTCCTTGGCAATCTTCTGCTCGGTCTGTTGCCGGGCGGCTTCGGATTGCTGGTGGAGATGGTTGAGGCTGGCCATCCAATTGTCGTAGTTGGCCTTGGCCGCGATATACGTGATCGGGTCGTAATCGGGGGTGCCAGCTTCGAGAAGGCGCGCGTCGGGAGCCGGCGGCATGATCTGCTGGAGCAGACTGGACATGAAAGCCCGCTGCTCATTCACCTGCTGCATGGATGCTTGTAGGGCGGAAGATTGTGCCTCGAAGGCTCGCCGCTCGTCGGAGAGGCCCATTGTCTTCTGCCGATAATCCCGATCGCGCAAGTTGCCTTGGATGAGATCGGAAACGGTTAGCACGGACCCATCGGGCAGCTTCACCTTGCCATTTGCGGCAACGAATCTGCCTTTGTCGTCCGGCTCGTCTTCGGTCTCTTCCGCAGCCTGACTTTCGTCGTCGGTCTCGCCGTCGTCCTCGCCTTCATCCTGATCGGATGCCTGCAATTCGTCGTCGGCCTCTTCGCCTTCGATAGGCTTGTCCTGCACGGGTTGGCCCTTGTCGGCTCCCTGCGAGGTGGCTTTCACAAAGGCGCTTGCTGCCTGTTCAATAGACAGCGATGCGCCGCCACCGATCTCGGTGTCGTCGTCTTCCATGTTGTTTCCTTGGATTGCCAGTTCCGCTAAGGGTTGACTGGCCGGTTTCCGGGGATCAGACGATGCCCGGCTTCTTTTTCGGCTTTCCCTGACGGATGAAACCCTCAAGGTTGCCTCGAAGTTCGTCCACGACCTTGACCCTTGCCTGAAGGGCGAGGATGGCGTCGAGATTGGTTGCCTCTACCTGAACAAGGCTTTCGAGCGCGCTGGAGCGGATCGCATTGAGCGCCCCCTGGAATGCCTCATTGTCTGCGAGCGCCTGAGAAAGCTGCGCCAGCGCTTCGGCCGTCGCCATCAGTTCGTTTCTACGATGTATTCGACGGAATTGGTGAATGCCGTGCAGTTAAGGCGAAGCGTGGTCAGCGTCGGGCGATCGTAGACCTGAACATAATCCGCCGTAATTGCCGTCACAGCCTTGATCCAGTTGCCGGACGGCATCTGCTCTTCGATATCCACCGAAGCGGTGCCGGAGAAATCCATCTTGATGGAGAATTTCGTCCCAGCGATAGCGCCCGTGGCGCCCGTGCCGGAAATCGTTCCTGCGAGAATGGCCATGCCAGGCTCCTTATGTCGTCATTGCGATGAGTTCGGCATCCGTGAATGTCACGCCCGAGCCCATCTTGAACACTTCCGTCACGCCGTAGATCGAGCGTGAGCCGGCGCCGTTGGTCGAAAGGTCAAAGTGGTCCATTGTCGCGTCAGCCGTGGCACCAGTGCCCGAAACGACCGCTCCACCATTGACGCAGAGCTTGATTACCCCGCCTGCTGTGAAATAGCCTGCGACCTTGTTGACCTGATCGAGGCCAACCCTGAACGCCGAATCCGCAGATTGAACTGAGCCCGAACCTTCAGCGTAGGTAACGGCGTTGTTGGCAATCACCGTGCAGAACATCGATGTCGCGCCCGTGATCAGGCCGGCGCCGTTGCCGCGCTCCGAGCGTCCTTGCCAATAGAAGGCATGAGGCTGGCGAGCGGCGGTAATGAGTGTGTTCGGTGCAGCATCGGCAATGTCAGCCGTCGGCCTGGACTGGGTGTTGAGGACGGTCGCGGTCGTGGTGGCGACGCGATCGCGCTTCGGAAGATTGACCGAGTTGGCAGCCGAGATCAGTTCGCCGAAGTCAACAGAGATCTGATCGCCAGGCGTTCCCATGCGAATGCCGACGACAGGATTTGTCACAGCAGCCTGCGTGATGAACTTCAACTGATAGTTGCCGTTCAGGCCCGATTCGATCGAAGCCCAAGTCGTACCGTTGTCTACAGTGAATTCGACCGTTCCCGTGCCGTTCGAGCGCTTGATCATGAACGAAAACACCACCTGGCTGGATGCCAGCGTGATGGATTGTTTGATCGTGCCGTTGGCGACGTTGCAGGTGATGCGCGAAGCGGCGTTGTTGGTGCCGTCCGCTCCGGTCGCCGCTTTTGCAGCGGTAAGATCCGTCGTGTTCGATATCACCCATGCGGCGTTGGTGAGATCGCGATTCCACAACAGCCGGTTGGTTAGGGACGGAGAACTCCAAACCCCGCCAGTTGACCGGCGAAGGCCAGCATTGCCGACAGAGACCATCGTTCCGGTCCCATCCGAAACGGACGGCAGGAAACAGGCTACCGAGTTCGTGCCATCGCGGAAGAGCCGGCCATCGTTTGTGTTTGAGCCATATGGCTGCGTTCCGCCAATGGCCGTTCCAGCGGTGAAATCAATCACGTACTGGAATGAGTTGAGACCGCCCCTCTTGCCCTGATGTGGCGGATAAATGACCGTCGCTTGCGGCAGTCGTGCGGGCGAGCGAAGCAGCGTCATCCCGGCTGCCCGCCCATCTCAACGGGTGATGTGCTCACGCTAGGCTGCTTATAGTAACCAGATGCCGCCTTCAGGTTCATCTCGCGCGTGGCCAGCGCTTCTTTCAGCGTGATCTCGGCCGTCAGCTGCTCGCGCTTCAGTTCCAGCTCTGCTGCCAATTGCTCGCGCTTCAGCTGGATATCGGCAACGGCTTTTTGCTGCTGAAGAGCCGCGTCCTGCTGTGCCTTCTGCGCATCGATCTGCAATTGAGCCTGGTGCTTCTGGATTTCGGCTTGCACCTTCGGATCGGGCTGCTGTGACGCCTGCTGCATGGCTTGCGCCATTGCCTTCATGTCGTCGGCCGTGATCGTCGGGAAATAGTGCTCTGGGTTTCTCAAGCCGGACGATTCCGTGAGCTTGATGGCCGCGTTCATGATCTTCGGGATGAACTCCAGCGCCTTCATCTGGCCACCCGGAATGGCGCTGAGACGCGCCGCGATCGCCGCCTGCGTGCTCATAATGACATTGAGCATCGACATGTCGCGATCACGCGAGCCCGTGCCAAGACCGACATTGATCGTTACATCCATGTCGGCATTCCAGAAGCGTGGGTCGATCTTGACCGGTTTGCCGGCCATCATGATCACACGCTCGCCCTGATGCTTGATCATCAGCCGCATCAGCTTGCGGAAGACCTTGCGCCAGCCCCATTCGGCCATGTTGCGGGCGACCATCTCTACCTGGCTGTAACCGGCGTCCTTGCCTTCCCTCACTGCTTCCGCCGTCTGGTTCTGCAAAGCCTGGGGATCGAGCGCCATGGTGCCGCGTCCGACACCCGTGCGGCGCTGAACTACCTCATCCTGATATGCAATTGCCTCAAAGGCATGGTTGGCGACGAAAGGAACGGCCAAGTCTTCAATTTCGGCATTAGCCTCGCCGATGACGACGCCACCAAAGGTGGGCGAGACAAGCTCGTCCATATTCTTGATGGTGCCCTTGGCGAACCGCTGCGGATTGTTGGCCGCATAAACGTTGTTCAGCGCCTGACGAAGCAGAACCGTCTTGACATCCTGCACGTCCATCGTCTCGTCGGAGATCGAGCGGGCATCCCAGCGGTGAGGCACTGGCTCACAAGGAATATCATCGAAGGGGTGCTCGTCCTCCCAGACCTCCCAATCCAGCAACTTGCCGCTGTCCGAACCGGCAAAGCAGGCCCGAACCAGCTCTGCCTCACCGTCGTCATCGACATCGATCCTGATGAAGCATTCGTAATAGTCCACCAGGTCCATCGACTTGTCGGTGGCTTCCTGGTCGAATGTCATCGGGCTGCGGGATGACTCTTCCGGCGTCTGGTTCTTGGCCGACTGCGGAATGGACCAGATGACATCCTTGTCATACCCCATCTCGACAAGCTCAGTCCTGGCCTTGCGCTCCCAATGGGCCGTGAAGGCGGCTTCGTCTGTCGAAATGGCGTTCTGATCAATCAGGAATTGCTCTGGAGGGATGACCTCGATGCAGAACTTGCCTTCGGCCTTCTTGCGCTTGATCTTGACATCGAACGATTTGGCCTCGATCGGCTGCCCCGTGGCCTCATCCACAGTGAGAACCATCTTTTCGCTCTGGGCTAGCACTTCCGGCTTTTCACCGTCGTCATCGGGCTCAAGAAGCAGCGCTAGTTGGTCTTCGCTCAGACCACTATGGAACGACGACGTGTAGATCGGATATTCGTCGTAATAGGTCTTGACCACGCCATTGCCGACGAGAAGTGCATCCCACGTCGCGTTATAGACGATCTCGTAGCCCTTGTTGTCCTTCCAGAACACATAATTCATGCCGTCCGTGGCTTCGCGGGCGAATGCCTGGTCCTCCTCACCAACGGGCTCAGCCTCGGCCATGCGATCGGACGCGGTGAACACGCGCATGATGCCGGGCAGCATCCAGCCGATCGTGTCGGCCACATCGCGCGAAACGACCTTGGAGCGCCCTACCTCTGGCGGAACATAGGCATCCAGACTGCCGAGATAGTAATCCAGCGCCTTGGAGCGGGATTTCTCGCGCTCATTGCGATCATGGTTCTTCGCAAGATGAATCTGCGTCGAGACAATCGCGCTGAGCTGTTCGTCTGTCAGTGCTGCCATCTAGACAACCCAATCCATTTTGCGCTTCAGCATCGAGGCCGATGGCTTAACCTCGGCATAGCGCAGCATCATCAAGGCGTAGCGAGAGGCCGACAGCACGTCGTCGCGCTCCTTGACGATCTTGCCGTCCTTGCGGTGATAGAGGCGCCGCTCTTCTAGCCATTCCGTGCAACTATCGAAGACTTTCCAACGGCCGGTCAGCATGCGATCGAGCATTGCCGCCAGACCAGCTTCAACACCGATGCCGCCCTCTTCCCACTGGGCATTCTCAGGCAGCATATTGAGGCCCTGAGCCTTGTATTGGGCAGCCAATTGATCGCCTGAGCCCTTGTCGTGCTGAAAACCGTCATGCGGCCAGGAGCAGGGCACCCATTCTCCCCATGGCTTGATTGCTGCCGCATGAATGACTGGCGTCGTCTGCCGGCTGCGATAATTCTTGCAGACGTAGACGATATCGGCGTCTCGATCCCAAGCCAGATTGACCGCCGCGAAGGGATGGTCATAGCCGAAGTCAAGCCCATTGATCTGCGGCCAGATCGCCGGAATGGCGAATGGCTTGCAGATGATCTCCTCCTCCAGCACAGGGAAGATGAGACCGGACCCGAGCGTCGGAATGCCCTTGGATCTCGCTTCCCGTTCATGCGCCGGGTAACTGGCGATGATCCTTGCCCGCTCCTCGGGCGAATAGTGCTCCGCGTCATCGATCGTCATTGACGTGACGATGCGCGAATCCTGGCCGGGATCATCCTTCGCCGGCATGATGAAGCGGCTGACGACAGTGGACATGCCCAAGAGAGGCGTGAAAGTAGTCTGCGCGAACTGCCCGCGCTGGCCGTTGTTGGTGCGCGTCAGTCCTTCGGAATAAATATCCTCAGGCGGCTCCTCATCGAACCAGATGCCGTCTACAGTCGGCCCCTGCCACTTCTCGCGGCCCTTTTCATAAGCCTTGAAGGCGATAATGCTCTCACCGGCCTGAACGTCGCCGCCACCGCCCCAGCGAACCACGACCGTATCGAGGAGATTGGGAACGCCCACAGCACGAGTGCGATCGCGAATACAGTCAGCAGGAATAAATCCCGTGCCCCACTCTTCTTCCTTGGCTGGAGGCCCCACCAGAATACGCTGCGGATTATCACGCGTGCTTTCGCCTGTAACCGAACCAGCCCAGAGCAAGGGAGCTTGGTTGAATGATGCACCCTCCCACCAGTCGGGATATCTTCCTGTGAGATGCATTGCCCATTCGGCGCCGCCGGCAACCGTCTTGCCGAGCTGATTGCCCGCCATGAACAGGCGCTCGCTGTGCGTTGCGCCGGCCTTGTGGAAGATCTTCTGCTTTGCGTACGGGCGATAAAGGCGAAGCTTGTTAGTGCGCAGTCGCCGGTCCAGAACCGACGCCAGTTCCGCTCGCTCCCTCAGCATCGAGGAAAGGCCGGATTGCGGCATCGAGGGACCGGATGCGCTCGATAAGCTGCTCATCCGTCATCGTATCCGTTTGATTGATATTGACGTTCAGATCCTTCGGCAGGATCGAGGCGACGACCTTCAGATAGGCGTCTGGCTTCTCCGCGCGAACGCGAGTGATGGCAGCCGGGCCGTTTGCCTCCCAATCAGCCAGCATATCCTCGATGAAGGCTTCGCCGAGCTTGGAGCGCGCACCCTTCGGCCGGCCCCCATTACCGCTATTGCCCGCTAAAAAGCGGCCAGTCTTGTCGTCTTTGGCTGGCTTGTCCATCAGCGTCCGATCAGATCCTTGACCATTGTCGGAAACGAACCGAAAGGGTGGTTTGACTAAGCTGATGCACCGCCGGACTCTTTGCCGGCTACCATGCGGAGCGCTTTCGCAATGAGGTTCGCATACCCCCAGTTGTCGGGACCGTGCACGAAGAGGACCTTGCCGTTGATGAGGAGCGCATCACCTTGGGCGGTCGAGACAACCTTGGCACAGGCGCAGTCCTCAAGAAAGGATTCCTCCTGTTTCTTGATTTCCTCGGACCAAGGAGTGTTTATGGCCTGTGCGTTCAGGTTCACTCGTATTCTCCGTTGTTCCATCCTGACATGATGATGAACCTCGGCTACTCTGCCGATGGGAGGCGATGGCTCAGACAATCGCCTTGTCCCTCTATATGGCTTTGACGGCGGCGATCACGAACGATCAGCGCTTATCCCAACCCGATGCGTTTCGACGCGACGGGGGCGACCGGCAAACTCGTGATTTGTGGGATTTCTGGCAACATTACCGCCAGTACAATGAACCTAGCATCTCACGCGCGCGACTGTCAAGCCCCTGAAATTTATCGCGTCGAAAATTTCCAGAGAACGGCCAGCACATCGAGGTAGGAACGCAGATTGTCGGTCATGGTGTCCCGCTGCCGGCGCGTCTCCGTCAGTTCGTGAATCGACATGCCCTGCCCTGCGATGTAGCCCACCAGGCGATAGGCATATTCGCCATGCGCCTTGAGCAGCGCTTTTCTCGCCTCGCTGAGTTCGAAACCAGCTTCCAGTTGGCGAACCGTGATTGGCTCTGCAATGCCACCGCCGTCAACGGGCTCTCGGCTATAGTCGAGAGCGCCAGCTCCGGCGCCGCCCATGCGCTCCCACAGGGCACGGAAGCGATCGGCTGCCGCTGTCTGCGCCTCATCAATCACACCCTTTGCCGCAAGCGTGGTAATGGCGCTCTCGCGAATGTTGATCGGCTGCTGGACATAGCGGACATTGGTCCTCACGCCATCGTGGGCGCGAGACCAGTTCGGGTTCTCGATCTCAGCCATGCCGATCTCGATATGCTGAGAAACGAACTCTGGCTTTTTCCTTGTCGCGCCCTTTGCCATGTAGTGTCCTCGTTAGGATTGCTTGGGAGTCCGCGTTCTGCGCTTGTGGTGACCTTGCCGATTGCGCTCCCTAGCTGTCTCCAGATCGTAGCCAACAAGCATAGGAAGGTTATTCGCCTTGCTGTGGCTTGCGAGCGCATAAAGCACCGATGTATGATCCCGATTGAACCAGCGGGCCATTTGCGGGCTGGAAAGCATCGGTTTCGCCGACTTGACGAGATACATGGCCTCGTTTCTGGCGCGGACAGTCTTATGACGACGGCTATCGCCCGCGATATCGGCCACGAAGACATCGTGACGGTCGGCGCATTCGGCGGTTATCTGGCGAGCCCATTCCGGCATGCCTTGCCGTCGCAATTGCATGAGGCCACGGCCGTTCATTTCCTGCTTGGCGGCTTGCGTTCTGGCTTGCCTGGCCTGTTCGATGAATTCGGCGGAAAAGGCAGACGCCCTCACCGAATGACGGTTATATCGATTCCACGCTTCGGCCTCATCCTGGCCCGCATATGCGACGAGCGTCATACTCAACTCCTTTCTGCAATTTCGCCTGCTGGTGGCCCGTAGATCGTCGCGACTGCCGCAACCCATGCCGAGCCCGCTGGAATCTCCCGTGCCGCGCTCATCTTGCGGAATTCGTCATAGGAGACGTTCTCCTTGATGATCGGGCAGTCGCGGAATTTGGTGCGGTACTTCTCCTGCCTGATGTGCCAGGGTGTGCCGGTATAGCCAGATGGCGCCGCAAGACGAGGCCGAGCCTTGATGTCGATGAGTTCCTGCCGACGCTTGGCCTCCGCTATGAACTCGGGAACAGCGGGGGCAAAACTCATGTTCTGGCCCTGCACCTCGCCTGAAGCGAAGCGCTGCGCTGCTTCAATGACGGCTTGCGAGGAAAGGCCCGCCAGCAATTTCTCGTAGGTCGCCATCGTCAGATCCGGGTTGCCGGAACCTTGAGGGAACGCATTGAGCATCGCCGTCATTGCCATATATGCCCGCTGATCCATTCCACCTGTCCTTCGCCACATCGACATAGTTGCGCTTGCCGGATTGCTGCCGTCGTCGCAGCCAGTCGATGTTGAAGCCCTGCCAGTTGCGTTCGATCATGATGTCCGCTGCCGCATTGGCGTCGCCGTATTCAGCGAAGCGCTTTGCCAGGAGCCGAGCTGCATAGGCTGTGAGCGGCTTGCGGATAGTGATGCGCCTATGCTCCATGACGGCAAGTGCGTGATCCTCATCGAGGACGGTGAGCAGCGCGTCGAGAATAGCGTGTCGGTGTTCAAGGCTCATGCTGCCTCCAGTTCGATCCTGACCAATCCGCCCTTGACGGGCTCTTCCTTGCGCAACGCGAGTTGCCACTTGCTGTCGTCAACCCCTATGGCGTCCGCGATACCGTCTAGAAATGCCTTGCAGCTACTCAGGCACCCATCGAGATCATGTTTGTGCCGGTTGGGCGGGTAGAAGATCGCAGTCACCTTCAATGCCTGGGGAATGTCGCAATCGCCTTTGCGGATTCCTGCTTCCCTGGCGCACCAAGCAGCTGTGATACGAGCCTGCTTGGCGTCCTTGGCCTTGCGAGCCCAGTGGGTTCTGGCGTTTGGATGCAAGGACCGGGGAGGCCATGGAAGCGTGATGGCGATCAAGCGGCCTCCGTCGATGAGCCGACAAATGTCATCCTGTTTTTTTCGCAGTAGCGGCGGAAAGCGCTTTCGTGCAGTTCGCCCGATGTCATATCGATGCCGGTTCCGAGCGTGCCGCCCTTCCATGAGCCCTTGCGCTCACCAGTCTCGCCGGAGAACTCGATATCAAGTGAGCGCCGCACTTTCGGCTTGCGAAAAAGACTAAGCCACTTGAACCAGCCGGTCCCGAATTTCCATTCCATTTCCTCTATCTTGGTCGTCGCCGTCAGACGCTCTCCATCGAAGTCATCAAACTCAAAGCAGACGGTCGGCGTTGCTTTCTCGATAGCGCGCTCACGTTCCCATCTGCCCGAATCGAGGGTGTAGCTTTTGCCGGTATCCGGCAGCGTCGCGACATGCTCGCCGTTGATGCCATAGAAACTCTTACGAACGTGCCGCCATTGCGTCCAAGGCAGAAACTTGGTCCATGTCTTGTCTGTCCAACTGTCATGCGTCTGCGGGCCGTGGAAGACCTGCAGAAAGCCTTCCGAGTAGGAGAAACCGAACGATCGTGACTGAATGTCCCAATAGCCGCCGTTGGGCGAAGTGGACCATTCATAACGAGAGGTATCGACCCAGCGCTTCCAGGGCTTAATGATCGACGGAAGCGCTATGATTAGCGTGTGTCCGAAACCGCTGAAACGAAGACTGGCGCCGGGATATTCGTCGCCGCCAGATGATAGGACGATAGCGAGCGGTCGATAAGCTCTACCGTCTCGCGCGTAGCAGAACGGGCCAAGGTAGCGATCATTGTCGCCCCAACGGCGACGACAAGCAGCAAAGTTCATCTCATTTCCCTTTCCGCGCCCTTCGACGCGCCCGCCACGCCCTCAGCCACCGCCCGATGGCCACCCAAAGTCGCATTGTTTGCCTCGATATCTCGCGCCTCTCGCTCCATGGCTTCGGCTGCGTTCTCAACTCGCTCACACAAACGCTCATACTGGTTGCGGAGGGCGCGATAGACATCGCCATCCACGCTTGCCATCGTTCGCCAGCGCTTCCAGAGCCGTTCGGCCTGGGCCGGTGAAATGCCCGCTTCCCGCGCCGCGCGGTCCCGGGCTGCCGAGGCAGTGTCCCCTGCCCCGCGATAATGCTTTCGTGTTCCGGCGTTCAGGTACTCGAACGCCTCCCCAACAGCGATGCTCATTGTGTCGACTCTACCCTGCTTTGGGTCGGAACTGACCCGCTTGGTGTCGGACATGCCTTTTCCCTTTCACTACTGTGATGTCCGTACACAGCAGTGACTAAGCCGGAACAACCGGCGGAAAGGACTAGCGATGCACCACCGGAAGCAGGGTCGCCAAACACGAGCTTCGTGGTGCAGTGAATTGGGGGCGCCGACAGTGTTGCGTAAGTCGGCGCCGGGGTGGGGTGCAGCAGTCGCGAATGACAATTCATTCCTCGCGCTCCCGCCAGAAAAACTCGTACTCAGTAGCGCCATGGTCGCGCGCGCTGCCGAATTGCTCGATGAACTTAATTCGCGAAGCCGCTATGGGCAGCGGTGGCCGGTGTTTACGGCCGAGCGCGATGCCAGCGGCGAAGGCGGAGAGGATTAGCAGAGAGGTGGTCATGCGATCACCGCAATCTCTCGATGATGCCGACAAGGCAGAAAACCGCCACGCTGGCAGTGAAGCCAGCTAAACCATATCGGCCGTTCTGCACGTTTACGCCGGTGCAAATCATGTTCGCGCTGAAGCAGAGCATTAGAACGGCCGTCATCGGTGTTCACCTATTCGGGGAATTGGGCGGCAGACGGAGACGCGCCGTGGGAGGGGCCGTGGTCTCCGCCTGCCTGAGCGTCGGCCACGCTAGGGGGTTCGGCCGACGAACTGGAATGGAGGGTGTCTTGGGAGAGAGCGGCGTCGATCATGGCGCGCCAGCAGGAAAGCTCACGGAAATCCATGAGAATGCCATTAGGATCATTGTCCTCCCACGCTTGGATCGATTTCATTCCGGCGCGGGACATCATTTCAGTCGGCTCGCGCATGGCCTCGATAGCGGCGCGGGCGATGCCTCGGATGATGTTCTGCTCCCTCTCGGAATATTGGCGAGGGAAGTCATGTCCGTGTTGCGAATGCCAATGCGAACCGTCCAGCGGGATGCTGCGCGATATCGCCTTCGCCACGCGCTCGATCATTTCGCTCATTCCCAGATGCCCCTTTCCCGCCATGCTTCGTGCTTCTCAACCCTGGACATGCGGGCCTGTAGGTTCCAGCCGATGCCAGCCCAGAGAGCGCCAAACAGAATGGAAGCGGTAAGGTAGGCTGTGAGGATGGTGGACATTGTCATGCGGCCTCGCCCTCTGTCGGAACAGAATGGTCATTGAGGAAGTCGGTTAGTTTCAGCTCGACCCCTTCGGATTCGGCCACTGCAATGGCCGGTGCCCAATGGTCTTGCGGAATACGTCCCCGGATTTGCCACCCTTGAACGGTGGTGACTGGGCGACCCAGCTTGTTGGCGGCCTTGGTCAAGCCGCCGAGTTTGCCGATCACATAAGCTGCTGGTGAAAGGAGTTTTCTGGCGTTCGCTGCATCAGTCATGTTCGCATCATACGCATTTTGCGTACGATCTGTCAACGTGGAAAACGTACATGACTAATGGCCTTATGCGCCCGATGGATAACTCGCCGGAATCAATAGCGAATCGCATGCGCAAGTTGCGTGAGCGAACCGGCATGTCGATCGATCAGATGGCGCGAGAGATGGGCTACGCCAGCGCATCAAGCATTCAGCGCTATTTCGATCCAGGCAAACTGAAAACCGGCTACCTAAAGAGGGATTTCGTGGCCAAGGTTGAGAAAGTGTTACTAGGAAAAGGAAACCCACCAATCACAAGGCCGGAAATCTGGGAGCTTGCCGGCCCCGAATTCAACTTCGGAGCATTAGAGCCGTCTAATGCTGTGGTTATCTCACGAGATGTGACTAGCGGAAATAAAATTCCCGTGTACGGTAGCGCGGTCGGCGGAATAGATGGCGAATTCGCCATGAATGGGGTTGCTTTGTACGAGGTTGTTGCGCCTCCGGTGCTCGATAACGTGTCCGGAGCTTATGCAGTTCAGGTATCTGGGGAGTCTATGGAACCACGCTACTTTGATGGCGAGGTTGTCTATGTGAATCCTCATAAACGGGTGGTCAAAGGCGATTTTGTCATTGTTCAGATCCTTGCGAACAATGAAGATGACCCGCCCTTGGCTTTTGTGAAGCGGTTTGTCAGGCACAATGCTGTCGAGCTGGTGCTTGAGCAATATAACCCGCCCAAGCAGCTCAAGTTTCCTCACGAGCGGGTCAAGTCAGTTCACTTCATCACGATGGGTGGTGCTAACTCCTAGTTCCTTAGAGGGCTTGACTGTTGGAGAGTCCCTGAGTTCCGAACATAGGAGGACTAAGCCCTGCGCTCAGAGAGCCAGGGTTAGCCCCTATGCCGGTAACGATCTTGACTGCCGGAGCCGCCCGTCGCACCTTCCGCCGTGGTCGTAGAACAGCGCCACAGCTTGACCGCACTTTTTCGTCCTCTCTGCTAAGAGAACGGCGGCACCCCTTCGGTCTTTCGGAGTGGGGTTGCATTATGCCGCGCCCGATGGTAATGCATAAGCCGTGACTTATACGGCTGCGGTCGCCATCGTCTTCAACCAGTGGACGTAACGTCCCGACCGCTTTTCAAGCCCCGGCCTAACCGCCGGGGTTTTGCTTTTTTAGCCGGGTCATACGCAAAAATCAACACCGTCCTACTTTTTTTACGTAGATTTCGCTTGCGTCATACGTTTTTTGCGTATACTGTCGGTCTCAACAAACGGAACTTGAAGCGATGCCCCCTACCGCAAAACCAATCAAAGAGCGCCTTGAAGCAAAGTGCATGCCCGAGCCGAACACGGGATGTTGGATTTGGCTTGGTAGCGCGAATTCCGAAGGCAGAGCCCAGATGGGTTCACGCACCGCAGCTCGCGTTTCTTACGCCGCCTACAAAGGGCCGATCCCGGAAGGTCTTTCGGTTCTTCACAGGTGCGACGAGCCGATTTGCGTCAACCCGGACCACCTCTTCCTCGGCACCCACACAGACAACATGCGCGACATGTCCCGTAAGGGACGCGGCCGATGGAATGTGCCGAGCAGGCCGTGTGCCTACCAAGACAAGCGCACCCGAAGATGGAGAGCCTATTACTACGCGAACGGGCGCCAGACACATGTCGGCAACTTTCCATCGCGAGACGAAGCCCTGGCGGCTGGCGCGGCTGCTCTCGCGGCTCGCTAACCCCATCCCCCACAACAAGCGCAGCAGATGCGCTCTATGGAGACGAACGATGAGCGAGACTGATTTGGGAGAACTGGAGCGCCAGATGAAAGAGGCGCAGGCCAAGTCCAGGGAGGCTCAAGAGGCAGCTTCGGCGGCCGTAGCTCGTTACCGAGATGCAAAGCTGCAAGCGACTGGCTTCAAAGAATGCGTGGCAGAGTTTACCGAAATTCGCGGATGGCACCAGAATAATGTGACTGTGCGCTTCCTCGTGACGAGCTTGGGCGGATGGTCGGACAACATCCGTGGTCGCGTCATAAGAGCCGATGGCTCCATCGGAACAATGTTCAAGGAGTGCAGCGCCTCAGTTGCGAAGAACCTTGGACCATACAAGCGGCCCTCAGCAACGTTTGGCGACAGCGGCCCCATTCCAGGTCAGTCATTCGGCGACGAATTCGACTGAGCCCCTCCCCAACCGCAAGCCCGATACCGCGATAGATGGAGAACACTGTGAACATTCAGAGTAGCGCCGAGATTTTGAAAGCGGCCATTGAGCGCTTCAACCCGACGCATTTCGTGTCGATGGTGTCGGGCGGAAAGGATAGCGCGGCTTCGGATCAAGTGGCCCGCGAACTTGGCGTCAAGATCGACTTCGTGATGCATGGCAACACGCGCTGCGGCATCGCTGAAACCAGCCAGTTCGTCCGCGATACATACGGCAAATTAGGCGAGTACGTCGAGGCCGACGCGGGCACCGCCTATGAGGACTACGTTATCAGAAAAGGCTTCTTCGGCAAAGGGTTATCAGCCCATGCTTATGCCTATCGAGTGTTGAAGGCGACACCATTCCGCAAGGCGGTTTCGGCAGCGATCAGGAAAGGCAAGCGCGATATTCGCGTCATGCTCCTGAATGGGGCCCGCAAGGACGAAAGCGAGAATCGTCAAAAGCATTTGCAGGTATGGCGGCAAGACCCCGCTTCGCCGGGGAACATTTGGGTCAATCTCATTCACGATTGGTCGCAGGATGACCGCGACGAATATCTCGATAGTCGCGGCACCCCGATCAACCCGGTCGCCAAAGCCCTATGCCGTTCTGGCGAATGCATGTGCGGGACCATGCAGAGCAAAGAGGAACGCGTCGAAGCCGCTGCACTCTACCCGGCATGGGGCAAGTGGCTGGCCGATCTCGAATATGAGGTAGTTTCCAAGCACGGCTTTGGCTGGGGCGCGCCCTTCACCAAACATCGCGATGTTTGGCAAGCCGATCTTTTCCAGCCGATGTGCAAAGACTGCATTGCGAGGGCGGCATGACATCTTGCCCCACCATTCGCTTTGACATCTTCATTGCAGGCGATCTTGATCAAGCCAAGCAAGTCTGCCGCGAGTATTGCTTCGACGTTGGTCTCTGCGTCACCATCGAACCAGTCACCTACATCTATACGGGCGGCGAAGAAGCGGGCGTTCGCATCGGTCTGATCAATTATCCACGCTTCCCAAGCGACGAAGCAACGCTGCTAGAAAATGCCGTGAAACTAGCCGTTCAACTGATGAATAGGCTTAGCCAGCACTCATACAGCATCGTCGGTCTGGAGAAGACACATTGGTTTTCGCGTCGAGAGAGGGCGGCATGATCACAGATGGTCGCGAGCGTGGCGCATGGCGTCAAACCCCCTGGTTTCTAAGAACCTTTGGTTGGCCACCCTATCGCAGGCCGATCTACGCGGATTGGCGGATCGGTGGCGGCTTTGATGGCTGGGATTACCGGCAATGCACATTCCCATTTTGCTCTTGTGAGCAGCCTGAGCCCCTCCCCAACCGCAAGCCCGATACCGCGATAGATGGAGAACATAGAGATGAGCCAGAAGAAAGACGACTACATGCGCGGCTACAAGGACGGCTTCAAGGATGGCCTGTCATCTCCTGTTCGCGCTCCCGCTCAGGAGCAATCGGCAGGGAAACCTCATGAAATTGCCAGTCTGCTCCTGAGCGGGAGCACGCTTAAGCCATGCACGAAGCACCCTGATCGCTACTGCAACTGCGAAGGTTTTGTTCCCGCTTGCTGGGATGGACAGGGAACTATCGCAGTACAGGGAACCGTCGCCAAAGATACGGCAAACACTGGCACAGCGATCCCCTCCCCAACCGCAAGCCCGATACCGCGATAGATGGAGAACACCGTGACCGAGGCGAAGCAGATACACGAGATCGGCCCTGACGGCGAAAGCACCGCGAAGTGGGCAATCCGCGAACCAGGCTTTTTGGGAAGCCTACAGCAGCTTACGCGATGCGCTCGGTGCGGATGCAATCTGCCCCCGACGAAGCCTAATGAGACACGCCACTTCTGCGACATCTTCAAGCCCACGCTGCACATCGTTTGCGACGAGTGTTTCGAAGCGTTGCCGTCCTAGCCCACCCATCAACACCACTCGCAGTCGCACAGTCGGCGGCTTCACCAGAGAGAACACGATGAACGACTTTTCCGTAGAATATGATTTTGAAGACATCGAGATCGAGGAAGACGGCGTTTACTTCGGATCGTTCTGGGGAACAGCCGAGCTTGCCTTGAACGACCCGCGCGACGGCGACTTCTACGTCAAGCATATCGCCATCGACGGACAAAAGCGAGAGCGCCAGACGCTCAAGGGCTACAGCTTGTCCGTCATGAAGCGCACTGACGCGGCGCTGCTGCTGCCGTGGCCGGCGAAGGACAACACCTCCTTCAAGGCCCGTCTGTTCCGCAAGATCGAGGCGGCACTCTACGCCAGCCAGGATGCGCGCGAGCGGTTTGCTGGCGAGCTGGAGGCTGCGTGATGGAACGCAAGGTTATCACGTCGCACATCTTTCCGCCCATCCCTGTCAGGTGCTTCGACTGGTGCGCCTGGTTCGATGATCTCGGCGCCGACTGCAGCCCCTATGGCTATGGCCGCACCGAGGAAGAGGCGATCGAGGACTTGCTCGAAAATTTTGGTGAGGAGGACTGACATGGACATCCTCGAAACAGCCCGCCTGCTCCGGTTCCAGACCGAATGGGAAAGGCGCTGGCACTATTACGAGACGCTGCTCACCGCTGGCATCGACGCCGAGGAAGCGCAACGCATCATCGATGATGTCGAAGCAGATCGAGCCGAAGAGGAGTTCCGCCATGCAGCGTGATCAGCAAGTGGAAGTCATGGACGTGCCCCAGGATGGCTATGGGGCCGGGTTCATCGAGCACAGCATCAGAAGCAGCTACCGCGATCTTTGCCGCATCATCGGCACCGAAAACGCAAGGGCGACCGTGACCGAGATCATGGACGCCGAACCCCGCAAGAGGATCACGATCGATGGCTAACGTTCCAGAAGTCTACGCGGCGATCCGCGATGTCATGGCCGACATCGGTCAGACCGGCATCACCAAGAGCCGCAAGAACCAGCAGCAGGGTTACAACTTCCGCGGCATCGATGATGTCTACAACGAACTGAACTCGCTGCTTTCGAAGCACAGCCTTGTCATCGTCCCGCGCATTCTAACCCGCGACGTGGCGGAGCGCCAGACACAGAAGGGCGGCGCGCTGTTCTATGTCACGGTGGAAGCCGAGTTCGATCTGATCAGCGCCAAGGACGGCTCGAAGCATACCGTCCGCACACTTGGCGAGGCAATGGACAGCGGCGACAAGGCCACCAACAAAGCCATGTCGGCAGCCTACAAATACGCCGCGATGATGCTGTTCTGCATCCCGACCGAGGGCGACAACGACGCGGACTCGACCACACACGAAGTCGCGGCAAAGCGGCAAGTCGGCTGGAACGCCGCCGGCACCGCGCGCACAGCTCATTCGCTGAAAAAGGAAAAGGTCTGGGACGAGTTCCAGGTGGAGCTTCGCGAGTGCGAGACGATCCCGGTCCTGTCGAAATTCACTTTCGACTGGGCAGCCAAGATCGAGGCAGACAAGTGGCCCGAGAGCTGGAAGGAAGTCGCCCGCGAGGAAATTCAGAAGCGCCGAGCTGCCATCCTGAATGGCGCATCAGACGAAGACGTATTCCCCGGCGATCGGCCCTCAAACGGCCAGCACATTCCCACCTTGCAAGCAGGATGAACAAGAGAAGGGCGGCGGGGCTTCGGCTCTGTCGCCCGGAAAGGATAACCATGGCACAGACTTGCATTCTTCGAGGCTCCTCGCAGCGCGCCTTGGCAAAGCAGCTTATCGACCGCGCGCCGGTTAATGCCATCATCACCATCCGCGAGATGACGCGCAACGTTGACCAGAACGCGAAGTTTCACGCGATCTGCTCCGATCTTGCACGGTCGAGTTTCGCGTGGGCCGGCAAACGCCGGAATGCCGAGGAGTGGAAAGTCCTGCTGGTTAGCGGCCACACGGTAGCGACGAAAGGCCAAGTTGAGATCGTTCCCGGCCTAGAGGGCGAGTTCGTCAACGTTCGCGAAAGCACGTCTCGCATGAATGTTTCGAGAGCATCCTCACTCATCGAATACGCCGTGGCTTTTTGCGCCAGCCACAATGTCGCACTCAGCGACGATAGCCACCAGGAGGAGAAAGCAGCGTGAACCGCAACCGTGTGTACGACCTCGCAGGGCGGATGAGTTCGCTCCTTGAGGGTGAGAGGAGCGAGGATGCTGGCGCAGCGCTCGGCGTGCTTGTCGGCGTGTTCATGGCCGGGCTTGGCGGAAGAGAGAAGCAAATACGCGAAGGCATTCAGGCGATCTGCGCCGATGCCGAAGATGCGGCAATCAAGATCCATAGGGCACGGCAATGACACAAGATGATCTAGCAGAGAAGGTCGAGTTCGTGGCCAAAGCCATGTTCCCTTCGATTTGGGCGTGGGAACCGTCGGGCATCGTGGACAAGAGCGACAACGAGGCGGCCAAGTATCAAGCGAGAGAGAGGGCGCGATTGGCTATCGAAGCCATCGAAGCTATCGCGCGGGCCGATAGGACTGGACCATGACCGCCGCCGGCAAGCGTATGATCAAGGCGGCGAAGGGGTTGAGGTCGGCAATAAACATGACGGCTGACGAATGCCGCCAGCGCCTGGAGGCGGAAAAGCGAAGCCGCAATTGCCTGCCACAAGATATCAGCTACTGGCAATTCTGGATCGACTTCCACGAGCGCGGTCAGGAATACGCCGAACGGAATCTGCGGATCATGCCCGTCTCAGATGGCGAGGCTCTAGCGCTCGCTGCCGACTTCGAACGGATGGAAGGCGGATATGTGAAGGGGGATGGGTGATGGGATGGGCCGTTCGCCGACCCGAAACCGCTTTCAGCCTGTCACCGACCGACAAGAAGCGACCGGCAAAGAAGGACGCGAGCTATCTGAAGTGGCTGCATGAGTTGCCGTGCCTGGTGACTGGAACGCGGCCCGTCGAAGCCTGCCATGTCTCCTATGCCGATCCTCGCTACGGGAAACGCGAACGGGGCAAAGCCGAGAAGGCCGACGATCGTTGGGCTGTGCCTCTTTGCCCCTCAGAGCATCGCCGGCAGCACTCCATGGACGAGCGCGCCTATTGGGCATCGGTAGGCATAGACCCGCTTCAGGTTGCCTTGGCGCTCTACGGCGTGAAGGGCGACAACACCATGGCAGAGATCATCATTCGAAACGCGAGGACCAAGCCATGACCCCCGAACAAGTCTCAAGCGATCCGGTACAGCCCACACGCGATCTGGAGGCGGAGATAAAGGCAAGAGCAGCGGCTGTCCTTTGTGAAGCGGGAACATTATGCGGATGGCCTGCGCCGAACTGCAACGCGCGGGAAGGCGCGGAGGCGTTGTACCAAGCTGGCCTTCTCGCCGCCCGTTCCGCACCGGGAAAGGCGGTGGACACGCCTCGCGCTATCGCCTGTGATGAAGACAACATGCCCGAGCGTATTTGGGCCGGCGACTTTGACGAAAGCGGCTTCGGGCATTGCGTCGCCGGTATGCAAGGCGGCCTCTACGCCGAGTATGTCCGTGCTGATCTCGCATCCGTCACAGCACCATCAGGAGCGGAGCCTACCGCCGACCAAGAACTGCAAGAGGTTGCCGATGGCGCTTGGGGAGATGGTCCTATGCGTCGCCGCGCCGCGTTCGTTGAGCTCGAACGTCGAGCGACAGTCGAGCGTGCCAACGCTGCAGCCCCGCAGGCGGTACCGGCAGAGGATATCGCGGTGCTGATCCAGCGGCTACGGGATCGCGCTTCCGGCTACCGATCGAGCCGATTTCTGACCATACCGTCTGGACTGCTCGACGAAGCCGCCGCCGCGCTCACCCTTCTCGCCGCGTGTTTGCGCCGCGAACGAGAATGCTACGAGCACTCCGAAGCCGAAGCCTCAGATCTGCGCAGGAAGCTGGAGGAGGCAGACAGGCGCATCGCGAAGCTTGAGGCCGATCTTGCCTTCGCCGACGAGCAGTCTGCCAAGGTCGAAGCGCTCATTGAACCGCATGTCAAATGGGATGAGCCGCAGACGCATGAGGCAGGCGCCATTCGCATCTGTGCCATGCGTGACGGCCCGTGCCCTCATGGCCTGCATTGTCCATACGTGGGAGACAGCTACATGGGCTATCCATGTAAGGAAGGCTGGAATGGCGCCCTCGCCGCATCCCCCTCCGCACAGACCGATGGAGGCGGGGATGGCCGCTAACCGCATAGAGGAAGAAGCCTGGCGAGACGCGGCCATAGAACAGCAGAAGCGCGCGCAGAGATCTGAAGCTGAGGCCAAGCGACTCAAGGCCGAACTCTCCCGCAGCAGAGAGGCAGAGAAGCGGCTTAGGGAGGCGCTGGAGCCGTTTGGAAAGGCGCTGGATGTGCTTGGCAGGAACAGGCACGAGCTTCACGACAAAGAGACCATCAGGGGATACGGGCCTGACCTAGCCATCACCATGGGCGATCTCCGCCGCGCCCTCGCCACAGTAGAGGGGAGAGAGACGTGAGCCGGCGCGAGATCACCGATGACGATGTTGCCAGGCTGACGAAGATCCTGAAGGATCGCGGGCCGGGCAAGGTCCACAAGATTACTCTTGCGGCAGGAACGGGAGAGATAACTGTCAGCCGGCTGCCGACAGAGTTCATGGTCCACCATCGTGACGGCGCGGAGGTGGACGGCTGGATCTATTTCGTTCGCGCTGGCGAATTCGTGAAGATCGGGTTTGCCAAGGAAGTGGCCGATCGCCTTCCCCGACTCCAGACTGGCTCCCCAGTCAAACTGGAACTGCTCATGGCGATCGAGGGCAAAGCATCTCTGGAACGAGACTTCCACAGGAAGTTTGCCAGCCTCCGGGCACATGGAGAATGGTTCACCCTAGACGGTGCACTTTCCGCCTATCTTGATCGGTTCTGCCTTCGTCAGCAACGGGAGATGGCGGGATGAGCCCTGTGGAAACGGCGCACAATATTCTGGACCGCGCCATGTCGCCGGAAATGGCAGTTGCGCGTCTAGCCGATCTCGGCTTGCATATCTCAGAACGGGCGCTGCGCAAGAAGGCGCGCGACCTTGGCGCCTGCCGCGTGTTCGGGAAGGCAATGATCCTTCTGCCTGAGCATCTGGAAATTCTTCTGGAGGAACCATGCCGCTCAAACTCTACGATCGCAACGGCATCTGGTGGTACAGGGGTACGGTTGCCGGACGACGGCTACACGAAAGCACTC
This sequence comes from Mesorhizobium sp. M1A.F.Ca.IN.020.04.1.1, assembly GCF_003997315.1. Classification (NCBI taxonomy): domain Bacteria; kingdom Pseudomonadati; phylum Pseudomonadota; class Alphaproteobacteria; order Hyphomicrobiales; family Phyllobacteriaceae; genus Mesorhizobium; species Mesorhizobium sp. M1A.F.Ca.IN.020.04.1.1. The sequence continues at coordinate 112,966 of NZ_RZSN01000001.1, read as the reverse complement.
GAACGGCTGACAAAAAGACGGCAGAGCGCATCGCCAACCGGGCAGAGGCAAGGGAGTTCAAACGTGACCTTGATGGCCCGGCGTCGATCCTGACGTTCGGTGCAGCTGCGGCACTCTATCTCGATGCCGGCCGATCTGATCGCTTTCTTGAGCCTGTGTTGAACCACTGGAAGAACACACTGGTCAAGGACATCACGCCTGGAGCGATCAAACTGGCAGCGATCAAGGTTTACGCGCAAGCTGGGCCGGCGACGCGAAACAGGCAGTTCATCACACCCACGGTCGCCGTTATCAACCATGCGGCGACCTTGGATCTATGCACCGCGCTGACGAAGGTCGATCGCTTCTCCGTGCCAAAGAAGCGCCGGGACGAAGCCGACTGGAAATGGGTCGAAGCTTTCGCTGCCGAGGCGCCAAAGAATCTCGCCGCGCTCGCCAAGTTCGGTCTGCTGACCGGATCACGCATCAGCAATATGACCGACCTGGAATGGAGCGCGGTGGACTTCGAACGCCGCGAGGCCGTTCTATGGCAGACGAAGAACGGGGACGATCATGTCGTCCACCTGCCGCCGGCTCTTATTGTCGCACTCGCGAACCTGGAAACGGATCGCAAGGGAAAGGTGTTCGGCTACGCCAGCAGGCACAGCATCAAGTCGGCGTGGAATGCCTCGATCAAGCGCGCGAAGATTCGCGAATTGACGCCGCATGCGCTGCGTCACGGCTTCGCTACGGGCCTTCTGAGGGCCGGCGTCGATCCAGTGACGGTGGCATGGCTTGGAGGCTGGGAAAGCGCGCAGCTCGTGGTCGATACCTATGGGCATGCGATGAAGGACCGGACGGTCACAAATCGCCTTACTGGCCCACTGCTGCACCAGCAGCAAGAGTCTGCGTCAGAATTGCTAATGAAAACAGGATGATATATAAAAAGAGCGCGCCCTTACCAAGGGAGTGCTCTACCACTGAGCTACCGCAGCAACGGGCGCTGTTTCCTTGATTTCTGAGGTTTCGTCAACAGGGCAAATTGCAGTTTGATGCAGATGGTCGCAGAACCTTACCGGAACACGTCGGGAGAAGTGGCCCACGGCTGCACCAGTCTGTTCCGCGCCTGTTCCCCTCTCACCGTGCCAAGGAGCTAGGAAATGAGCGAGATCATTGATCTGAACGAGCGCCGCAATGCCGCCGAGCAGCCCGATGCCGAGTTCGTTCGCAAGGATGAATATGGCAGGCCGCTCTACTGCTTCGTCCTGAGCTTCGACATGGGCGATAAGCAATACGGCACCGAGTTGTGGGCATACGACAGGACGGACGCCGAGGCGAAGGTTGCAGCTATGCGCGAGAGCCTGAGGCTTGACGGGCAGTTATTTGGCGTCCTGCCAGCATGACCGCCCCATCGGATCAGCCCCACGTGAAGAGAGGAATGGACCATGGCAGAGAGTGAGATACCGGAAGACATCAGAGTTGCTGCCAAAAATGCCCTTCAGCGTGCGCGACTTTTGAGCATTCTGGATCAGCAGATCGACATCATAGCCCAAGCCCTGATGGCCGAACGTGAGCGGTGTGCGCAGATCGCGGAGAAGTTCGCCAAGGAGAGTTGGGGTCTGACCGAACTAGTCTATGCCGGCGAGTCCCTCGCTTCCGCCATCCGCCAGGATCGAGGAGAATAGAGATGCCAGCCCGGTTCCTGCTCCCGCGCCTGCTTGTCGGGGTTGTGGTGATAGGGTTGGTTCTGGTGGTGAAATGGAGATGAGGATGGACACGCTAGGCGACTACCTGAAAAGCCTTGAGGGCGCAGAGACCGGCCGGCGCGGCTTGTCGGGTCAGGCAGTCTATATCCGCATCGATGGCAACCGCTTCTCCAAGTTCACCAAGGGCATGGAGCGGCCATTCGACCGGCGCATGTCTGCCGCCATGATCGATACCGCGAAGGGTCTGGTGACGGAGTTCGGGGCCGCCCTTGGTTATACGCAATCGGATGAAATATCGCTAGTTCTTTGGGAGCCGGGGCCGACGAGCGAAGTTGCACATGGCGGAAAGTTTCAGAAGCTCGCCAGCCGAACAGCATCCAAGGCAACGCACCTTTTCTATAAGGCGGCGTTGTCGTGGGGACTTGAGGTCTTTGTCGAGCGGCAATTCCCCGAGTTTGACTCCAGAGCTTTCGCAGTGAGCCGGGAGGATGCGGCTAAAGCGATCTACTGGAGGGAGATCGATGCTCGCAAGAATGCCATCCAGATGGCCGCTGCCAAACATTTCTCGCCCACGGCACTGCACAGGAAGAATGGCGACGATCAGGTGGCGATGCTGCGCGAGATAGGCGTTGACTTCGATGACTTCCCGGCATTCTTCCGGCGAGGGACATTGATCAAGCGCGTCAAAGTGCGCCGGGAAATGACAGCCGAAGAGTTGGAGCGCATACCACCGCAATATAGGCCATCAGGTCCAATCGATCGGACGGACGTTATTGAAGTCGAGATGCCAGACCTTCGCGGCATAGACGACAGGGCAGCTCTGCTGTTTGCATGAATATCGGCTGGCGATCCACCTGGGAGGATAAGGAAAACGACTACTCAGCCTACACGGAAGATGGAACGTATGTCGGGAGGGTGTACTGGCTTGAGTACAGTAATGCGGGATCGCACTGGCTTTGGTTCGCGGCTGATGGTGTATCTGGCAAGGCGCAGAGTAGACGGGAAGCGATGATAGCCGTGGAGGATGAGTGGAACTCTGCGAATAATAGCAAAAAGCCGTGACTTTTCAATGACTTTATGCAAGGATGGCGAGATGGAAAACATAGTTGTAAAGCCGCTGGAATGGGACGAGACAGATGAACGGTGGTGGGGAGCCACACCGATCTATGGGCTCGTCTATGAAGTTCGGTTGACTGATCGCGGCACGACGCGAGTTCGCTGGCCCGAGAACGGCGGGTGGGATGAGTTCGACGGCGACTTAGATTCCGCCAAAGCAGCGGCGCAAGCAGACTTCGACAAACGCGTCCGCGCTGTTCTCACCCTTCCCAGCCGGTAGAAGGAGACGATAGATGACGGACATCACCCGCATTCGCTTGGAGCAGGGAGATGAGTTTCCTTACGACGCCACAGACCAGTGGTGGCGGTCTCGCGCCAAACAGCCACCAAAGGCGCGAGACTGGGCGCATCGCGCAGCGCGCGCGATCATTGCCGACCTGAAAGATCGGAGAGACATCAAGCGCGGCTTTGAACAAATTGACCAGGACGTGAGGATGGAGATCGTTGACAGTCTGGCAGCGATCATACGTGCCGCCTCATCCTCGCCATCCCCTTGACGCCGCCCTGCCCCGCGCCATCCTCCATGAATGCCGAGGATCAAGATAGGCGATACAGTCGCCCTCACCGCGACAGTTCGCAGGCGCGTCACCGAGGATAGGGTAAGCGTCTCCATCCCAGGATATCATCATCCTCACTCGATCAAGGATAAATCCTCAACCGTCAAGCGAGGCCAGCAGATCGAGCTTAAGGGAGAAGTGACCAGGATAGACGAGGATTCCGTTACGGTGGCTCTAGGGCCTTTGGTGACGGTTCCGGTGGACAAGGTAAGGCTGGTGCAGAGCTATATCCCGCCGAAGCGGAGTAAGCCGCTGGTGGATAAGCCGACGTGAGTTATAAGCGCTCTGCGGATTTCGTATAACGCTGTTGCTGGAGGCGCCGCGCGGCCTCTCTGCGGAAGAAAAGCCGGATGCATTCATCGACATCACTCCACACATTCGTGGAGTCGGCGCGATGGAACAAAGCCCGAGCCAAGTCGTCTACTTCTTCGGAAGAGCTTCCGTGATCCATCTAAGCGAACTCATGATTTGCAGGCCAAGTTCCAGGGTCTCGATATAGGTCAGGTCGCAGACCTTGAGGTTGTCGATCAACAGTTCCCATTGAGGCTGCTTGCCGTCAGTGGAAACGCGGACGCGGGCTCTGTCGTTGCTCATCGACGCTTGAACGCCAGAAAGTCGGCGCCCTCCTCTACATCCGCGAAACACTGGACCTTGCCGTTTGCCGGATCGACCACAGACAGCACCGCAGCACCCCGATTGGCTTGCGCATAGCCATTCACCAGCGCGTGCCGATCGCCCATCTTGTAGCCGGAGATTTGCGCCAGCCAGGTTTGCGTCTTCTTCTCGGGGAACTCAATATCGAACAAGCCGAAGCTATGGATATGGCCCGTGACAAACAAGGCCGCTTCCTCGCCGAATTTGGCGTCTCTCAGCGTGCCGTGGGCGGGATTGTAGATCGAGGAGCCCTTGCGCCCGTGCGCCGCGTCTATGCGCGTCTGTGAGCCGTTCTTGTGGCAGAGCGTGAACTGTGCCCGCCAGTCGATCACTGGAACCTGTGAGGCTCCGAGCATTTTATAGAACTCGGTGCCGCCGTTCCACTCATCGTGGTTCCCGCCAAGCCACAGAAGCCACTTGATGCCGGCTTCCATCATGAACCATGTGCCGAGACGCTTCTCTGTCTTGTGGGAGATGTCGTTCTCTGCCCAGAGACGGGCAAGCCGACCGGTCCACGGCCAGTTGTCGGTTGTGTCGCCTATGTTGCCGCCATAGACGCCCGGTTGCCTTGCAATGGCGATATGGCTTTCGAGGAGCGCCCAATTACAATGCGGGCCGAGGTGAGGATCTCCAAACCAGAGGATGCCGTAGGGCTTGTCCTCCTTGACCTTCAGCGGGAACCATGTCCGCGCATCGATCGCCTTCTGTTTCCGCTCATGAGCCTTGCGGAAACGGGCCAGCAGCTCGTCTATCGGCTCTTCTTCGTCGCCATGAACGAAGTCGGGGAGTTCTATCGATTCGTCCTTCTCGGCCTTCAGGCGCGAATCCTTTGCCCTATTGACGCGGGCCGCAAAGCCGGCGCGTGACATGCCGGCTGCTGATGCGGCATGGGTCAGATTGCCGTCATGCTTCGCGAGGATTTCGAGCGCATGACGCAATTCTGCTTCCGAGGTGGGAGGTGTCCCCATGCGGATGAATTCCTGTGCTGTTGCGGATCAGGGAATAGAGACGGCGGGCCGCTCTGGCACCTTGGGCTGCTCGCCCACGGCTGATGGAGGTGGGCCATCATATTGGACGCCGCCTTCATCACCGATGGTGGCGGTGACTTGGCCGCCCTCTCCGGCGCCGTCCTTGGCCTCTTGGAGGGCTCCCGCTTGCCCCGGAGTGTATGGCAGGCGGTAGTAGACCGCCGGCCCGCCATCAGGCTTCAGGAGCGCCCATATGGCTACGTCAATTTCGATGTCTGCCCCAACGACGACATACCGCCCCGGAGGCGGCTCTGTGATGCGAGCCGAGCCAGTGGGGATATAGACAGCCAGCGCGGCGACGGTGACGGCCAGAGGGAGCGCTAAGGCCAGCCAGCGGCCGGCATACCAGGCGAAGATGCAAAGCAGGAGCGCGAGGCCGAGCCAATCGGACGCAAGCGTAATCATGTTGCCGCCCTCACCGCCTTGAACACCTTGTTCTCAGAGCCGGGAACCAGATTGCCCTGCCCATCGAGCTTAAACCGGATCACGGTCCGTTCCTGCTTTGCCCGCAGTTCCATGTCAGCCTTTGTCAGGAAGGCGCCGTTCAGCGCCACCTCAACATGAACCGTGAGCGGCGCCTGGAGGCTGTAGCCGTGGATGTTCACCACGTACTCACCGGCCGGCGTAGAGCGGGCAAAGGCGCTTTCGCAGTTGATGGGACTGTCGTCATTGACGATGCCCATGTCGTCGCGAAGCAGTGACCACACCAGACCGGATTTGCGGCTGTAGCCGACCGGCTTTGTGTCCTTGGGATCGGAGACCCACACGTCAACGTCAGTTGGGCCGGGGGGCCAGCACGCAAGGACAGCAATCGTTCCCGGCGGCGGAAGTGTTTCCTGGTCCTTAGCCTTTGGATTGATCTGCGGCAGGGCGAGGAAGTTGAAGGCCGACTGGACGAATGTGAGGACAAGCAAGACATCAACGAAAGCCCAGAGCCAAACATGGTCCGAGTGGCGTCTAGCCATCAGCTTTGTCCTGTGCGGTCGCGAGGATGCGAAGATTGACTGATGTCCATAGCGCCAGAGAGAGACCGACAAGCGTCGAACCGAACGCCGTACCGGCCCCGGAGAGCAGTTGCGCGCCTGCCTTGCGCACGCCTTCCGGCGTCCCCAGGTCATCGATATTCACGCCACCGAAGGCGTTCAGGAAGCCGATGGCGTTCCCGATAATGCCGAGGATGAAAAGCGCCGCGAAAAGGTCATAGAGGTGAGCGCTGCCAATGCGGGCTGCGTCGGCTGAGATTTTGCCGACCCGGCTGGCCTGCCAGAATGTGGACACAACGCCAGCCACGAACACGGCAGCGATGATATAGGCCATATGCGCGCCATCGGCCTCGACAACACGGGCCACGTAACCACACCACCATGCCCAAGCCAGGAAGCAAGTGCCGGCAAAATTTGCTATGAAGAGTTTGATCATTGTGCCGCCACCGTCGGGCATTTAGGGAGAAGAAGATTGGCCGGCAGGAAAAGCATGGTGTTCGGCTCATCGCCCTCAGCCGCAGACGGAACCTTGGCCTTTTGAAGATATCTGTGGAGGCCATCCGGCAGGCTCTTGAGCCACATGGACCACAGCTTGCGCGCGCCCCTCGCCGCCGACTTCGTGCGAACAACCTTGCCGTCCTGCAAAATGAATGGCTTGTGGAAGGCGAAGAAGGCCCCCGCGTCTGCGGCGCACGCCTTGATTCCGGTGAATTCCTTCAGGAGAACCAGCGTGCAGGAGCTGGCACACATGCCTCGATAGCGAATGATTGCGCCCTCATCGGACAGGCGCTTGTAGTTCTTGTAATAGGTCATCACGCTTCCGCCTCCATCGTTCTGAATGTCGATGACTTGGAGGGGACGCTGCGGCTCAATCTCGGCATGTGCCTGGATGGTGAGGAATACAGTCATGAACGTGGCGAGCGCCAACGTTGCCAGCAGAATCGAGAACGCAACCCAGAAGCGCGGATTTTCGCCCACGGCGGTATTCCTTTCGAAGGAGGGAGGGTATGCTTACGGAGAACCGCGCAGCGCCAGCCACATCAGGCCAAGGGCGCCAGCTATGAGGATGCCGACTGCGGTAACGAGGGACTGCTGCTTTACGGTGGCGACGGATTCGCGCCATGCCCGGAGGTGTTGGAGATCCTTCTGGAACTCCAACGGGTCTTCGGTATCGACGCCAAGCCGCGTCAATGTCTGGTCTACGGTCTCAGCGACAATGCGCCTGATCTCATGCTCGGTCACGGCGCATTCCCTTCAAGTGCAGCGGCGGTGTTGTCATAGTGGCGCGCGCACCTTTGGACGCGGGCATTGGCGCGATCGGTGGCGCGTCTCTCGCGCTTCAGGACTGAGAGCGCTTCCGCGCCTACCGGAATCGGCGCATGTGGCTCGATCGCGCGGCAGTCGCTCGGCAATGACGGAAGATGCACGCCAGCCGCCGCTTGACCCTTTTGAGACGCTGCGTTGTGGAGCATCTTCTCAAGGCTTGAGCAGCCAGCGACGGTCGTCATCGCTGATGTGACAAGAACGACCCTTAGCAGCCAGTTCAGCCTCATGGAATTTGATCTCCTGTTCCAAAGCCTCATCGGCTGCACGGTTCTTTTCTTGCTCTGCGGCGAGCAGTTCGGCATATTGGGAAAGGGCTTTGCGTCCGACATCTAACTGGCGCTCGGTCTCGGCAAGCTTGGCCTTGGCGGCATCCAGTTCGACTTGCTTGACATAGCCGGCGAGCGCTTCATGGCGGGTGCTGGCATCATGCGCAGCGAGCCAGACCCGAAAGCCGATGACGGCAAGGACGACGGCAAGCGCGCCTGTGACGATGCGGCCAAGCTTGGTGCCGATGGCGAGTTCGATGAGAGCCATCATTGCGATTTCATCCATCTGACGAACGGCGACAGAACCTTGACGGTGATGCAGAGTCCCCAAGCACCGCCGATGAGCAGAAGGCCGTAGAGGAGCCAGAACATTAGAGACCCCGAAGACACAACTCGCGCTCTTTGGCGCGGCGCTTGGTCAGGCCGGGGAAAGTGATGCCGGCGGCCTTGTTCCACTTCATCAGGGCATCGCAGCCTTCGCGGGTGCGGCCTTCATTGATGAGCCGCACAACGCTCGACTTGCAGGCAGCGCCCACGCCAACGTTGTAGGCGAAGGAAACGAGCGCAACGAAGCGACCGTCGGGTATCTGGGCAGTTGTGCATGCCTCGATGCCGTTGGCGTACTTCTGAAGGCTGTTGATGAGCATCGCCTTGCATTCGGCAATGCTGTGGTAATCGCCTTTGTGGACGTTGTGGGTTTCGCCGTAACACACGGTCCATGGAGGACCGCCCGTCGCCGGATCGGGGTAGGCGTTCTGTCGAAGCCCCTCGAAGCCCCCAATAAGCGTCACGGCCACGGCAGCGGCTGCCGAGCCTTTCTTCAGGCGGGACATGAGAGCTCCTACTTGTTCCGGTAGAGATGCCCAATCCCAGAGGCGATGGCGAAGAACAGGCCAAGGCAGGCATAGACAAGCGGCGGGATCGGGAGCGTTCCTTCGAACAGGGGCCATACACTCGCCAGCGCCTCACAGAGCATCATGAGGATTGCCAGGTAGGCGGCGTGGAAGCGAACCCGGCGGGCGAGAGTTTCCTTGCGCATGGGACGCAACATCAGACGGAGTTGCGGGTGGCAATCCAGAGGATGCCGAGATTTTTCGTGGAGGCGAAGCCGTTCTTCACCTTGTACCGAGTCGCCGCGCCGTCATAATAGACGCCGATCTGCGATGTGGTCGGCGTGCTACTGACAACGTAGGAGGCATCACCGCCGATCTTGGTCACGACGCCGCCGCCGCAAAGGAAGAGCCCCACTACCCCGGTTGCTCCGTTCTCATTGAGAAGAAGCAGCCCAGAATTGTTCGAAAGGCTGATCTCTGACCCGCTTGTGATGTTCTGACTGTTGCCCGCAACGTTCAAAGCAGGGCCGGTTTGTGGTGCCACTGACAACGCCGCCGAAGTGCCAGTTGCAGCGCCAATGTTCGGGGTAACGAGGGTCGGCGACGTTGCAAAGACGAGGGCACCGGAGCCCGTTTCGTCGGTTACGGCAGCGGCGAGCTGTGCACTGGTACCGCCCGCTAGGAACGTCGCCATGCCCGTGGCGAAGCCAGAGATGCCGGTTGAGACTGGCAAACCTGTTCCGTTAGCCAGCCCGATAGACGCAGGCGAACCCGTCGCATTAGTCAGGGTAAGCGCTGAGGGCGTCCCCAGATTGGGCGTGACCAAAACTGGGGATGTGGCAAAAACAGCCGCACCAGTCCCAGTTTCATCAGTCAGCAACGCTCGCAGATTTGCGCTCGATGGCGTCGTCGCGAATGTGTCGAAGCCGGCCGCGCGAGAGATGGCCGCCCATGAGGTCAGATCGGCATCGAGAGGCTGGTAGAGCGACCCAAGCGCGCTAAGGGGCGCATGGACCTCCTGCCCGGAAGCGAGGAGTTTCACGCGAACCTTTGTCTGGTCGCTAATACTCTCTATCGGGATGGGTGTTTGAACCATCAATTAACCACAAATATTTCTACCAGGGAATCTTGCGCGTTCCGAAGACAGGCCGCATATTTTTATTATGCGAGCGAGGGCTTTTCTTCTTCCTACAATGATTTGTTTAGCTTTGGCTAATGTAGCACAAGCTGGAAAGAACGATGCCGAGTGGAATCCGCCGGCCCGTTTTGATCACCCTTACAAAGGTGAGTTGTTAGTCAGGAAGTTGCCGCAGGATAAGGTTTACGAAGCCTGTCGAGTTCTGTTCAGCCTCTATAACGTCCCGGCTTCTTCGTATCCAAACCAGCGCGGCTGTGCGATTCTAACATCCAGCCATTCATGCCTGGTCGTCACAATTGACAAGCCTTACATGGGAACTACGCCTGAGGCAGTATTGCGGCATGAGAACGGGCATTGCGTAGGATGGCCGGCAGACCACCCGGATTAAAGCGGGTTGAATGTAGCAATCACGGCCGACGTTGCGCCGTTCGTGTCCGAAGCCGTGACATCAACCGACAGTGCGGCATTCGCTGCCATATTGATATCCCAAGCAACGCTGGAGACATGGCTTGCGACCAGAGAGGCGTCGGCAATCTGTTCCGTCAGGTTGGTCCAGCTTATCGGGGATGGCCCGGACGGGCCGCTCTGGCACACCGAAAGCGTCAGTCCATTCGCGGGCACATTTGCGCTCCATGGCGGCACCCCGGCACCGTTGGAATCGCCCGTGAAGACAGCAGAGCTGAGGTCATATCCCGTCACCCTCAGAACGTAAAAACGCATCGTCGTCGTGCCGGTGACGGTCACGGTTCCCGATGTTCCAGACGGCTGCCCGACAATGATTGCCGTTCCCGTCGCTGGCCCCCCACCAGTACCAGAGGAATGGCGCTTGATCACGGTCCCGGCTACGCCGCTGATTGTTGCTGAGAGGTTGTAAGCGCTCGCATCGTTGCCGCCGAGTGCGATTACAGCAATCCACCGGCCGCCGCCGGTTACTTCCGCCCCATAGTTGGCAACCTCGCTAGCTGAGCTGCTGGTATGGACCAGCGAAACGCTCCTCCAGGTTTTCCCATAGAAATCGGTGGGGATGACCAACGAGCCAGACGGCTTTCCTGCTAGCGTGCGCCAATTCGCATTCGGGATCGTCACTGGATAGCTATCGCCGATCTCGGCGAGGATTTGAGCGACCGTGAGCCCACCAGAGGAAGGGAGCGTCATCCCGTCACCGTCAGCGTGCCGTTGATGGTGACCGCGCCACTAGATGCAATGGTGACCTGACCTGTGGTAACGGCAACGCCACCGGGCCGCAGGGTCATGGTCCCGGCGCTGGAATTGGCGAAATTGTTGTTGGTAGAAATATAATTGACGGCCGTTACGGACCCGCTTGTGGTGATGTTTCCGCTGGTAGAGAAAGAGCCGACGCCAGAAATATTGTTGCTGTCATCAATCGTGACGCCAGAATCCTGAAGCTTGCCCGACGTGCTGTCAAAGCGCGCGATAGCATTGTCCGTGGAAGATGCCGGCCCGATCGCGGCAGCAAGATTGGAGGGGGTGATGGCGCGCGACGTGTCAGACCGAGCGATTGCCTCCGCATCCGTTGCCAGCTCGACACCGCCCGATGATGTCGTGGTGGCAGCCGGAATACCTGTCGGGTTGACCAATATCCAGCCGCCGGCTGCCGCATTGGCAGCCGTGGAGTACTGGACGATATAGATGCCGCCAGCTTGGATCTCCGCTCCGGTAAGAGCGGAATCGCCGCTTGTCGTCATCTTGCGGATGGCTTTGGCGCCGATGCTGTTCACATTGAGCGTAGCCGCCGTCGTATTGTCCGAAGCCGCCGTGAAGGCCAGGATAATGCCGTTGGCATAGGCTGAGAACGCGGAGTTGGCCGTTACCGTGAGGGCATCTGCGGTGCCGCCGGCTGTCAGCGAGCCGCCGATGTCTTTGACGAGTTCGGCATTCCGGCCCATCATCTGGCGCCCGGAATTGTTCACCGTGGACGGGGCTTGGCCCTCAGCCCAATTGATGCTGCCGTCCGCCGTGGCATTATTGGCGGCGGTCGTGCTCCAGTCATAGATACTTGAGATGGTAGCCTCCTATTATCCGAGAAGCCGCTGTTTCAAAAGAATGTCGGAGATCGGCGTGGCCTGAAGCTGCTTCAGCAGGCTGTTGCCGGTCTGGCGGGCATCGCCCATTGGCTTGAAGCGAACGGGAGGGGCGTCTGGCGTCTGCGCAAGTGCCGAGAAGAAGCCTTGAAGCGGCGATTTCGTGTCACCGGACGATGCGTAGGCCGCGACATCGGCGGGAACCGACGTGTCATGATTGGCGAGGAGCCCACCGGGTGATTGAGTGGCGGGAGCAAGACCGGGCGCTGGATAGCTTTCCTGCCCCTTCGGGCCGTCAGGAAGCGCCGCATACGGGCTCGGAGCCGCGAACGGCACGCCCTTAGCATTGTCGGTGAAATAGTGGTTGCCGATCTTCATGGCGTTGCTGGAATTGAGATTCCGGGCCCATGAAGCAGTGGATGCACCCGGATTAGCATAGTAGAGCGCATTTCCCGCGACATCGGGGAGTTGCCCGCTTATGAGCTGCGAGGCGACATTACGGGCATCCGGGCCGATCTTCGTTGACTGGCCCTGAAACTGGTTGCGGGCAAGCGCCTGAGCAACGGGGGACGAGCCGTAGCCCGAGAAATTCTGGTTGGCGCGATTGCGGATGACATCGGCCACCGCCTGCATGCCGAGAAGGCCCTCGCCCCCTGCCTCGCCTTGGAGGATGGAGGCAAGGGTTTCGAGATCATTCCCCAGATAATTCGGGGTTCCGACGTAGGCCATGGCATTGCCTCGAAAGATGCATTATGTGTTTGGGATGCAAATTGAGCATGACCCGAAGGAACCGCCGCGAGACAGGACCGGCAGCGGCGTTCTATGGGGGAGCGCCGGCATGGTGGCGCTAATCTGGCTGGTCTTTCTAACCCTGGTGGGCGTTGACTGGCGTTCCGCTCTGCTTGGTGGGTTAACGGGCGGGGTCTTCGTTGCCATCATGACCGAGGTCACAGGCAACAAAGTCCCGCCATGGATGCGCGGTTAACGCCCTTCGATCGCCGGCAAACCCGCCGAGCGCAATAGAGCCGCGATATAGGCTTGCGTGGCAGGAGAGGCCCCGGTAGCAGCGGCCTGGTTCCCGAGGTAGCGCTGGATGAGCGGGTTCATCAGCGCCGCGCCCGCACCCTTCTGAAGCGCATAGCCCGCTGCCGCGCCTGCTGCCGCGCTTTTCAGATCGCCACCCGATGCCCCGCCATAGCCCGCGCCGATGACTGTAGGAGCAAATGCACCAAGGCTGCGCGCTGATATGCGGGATGCCGTGCCCGAGTTGGGAAGCGGCGTGAGAACCGCTTGCCCTGCCTTGGCAAGATCGGTGAAATCACTGCCGCCCGTTGCGAAGCCGCCGCGATTGCCCGTGGAGGCAGCAACGCGCAACTGAGCGGGATTGATAAGACCGAGGCCGGCATCCGCCGTTCCGCCGGTAGATGCACGCTCGACAACCTTGTAATTGCCGTACTGCTTGCGCAGCACCTTCCAAGCCCCGAGATCAGCCGGATTGATCGAGCGTTCCATGGCGTCGTCAAGGGAATCGCGAAGACCCTTAAACGCTGATTTAAGCGTCTGGTTGGTGGTGGACTGAGCGGCTTGTGAGAGATCGGAACGGATGGTCTGGTATTCCGGGCCAGAAAGCGTGCCGTTGTTGGCGCGCACTCGCTGCACGATGTCGTCAACCAGATTGTTGATGATGGGCTTCTGCTGGGTCTCAAGAAGCTTGCCGTAGCGATTGAGCGTCTTGCCCATGTCCTGTGCAAGCTGCCGATCGGCTACCATCGTATTGCGGCTGGCGAGATCGTCAAACTGCTGGCCGAGATTGCCCTTGAGCGCCGCGAGATTATCGGGAGTCGCGCGGCCCGAGCCGCCGGCCTTCTGCATGGCGGCATTGGTGAAGGCTTCGGCCTGGTTTTCCATCATGTTGGCGGCCTTGTTGCCGCCAAGCTCGCTCTCGGCATAGCGCAGCGCGTTGGAGCCGGTGCGCTGGCCCGCAGTGACGGGCACGCCTTCCTGAGCCAAAACGTTGACCGCTGCTTCACGCTCGGGAGATGAGGCAAATGGGCTGACGAGTTTCTGGGCGCCCTTGGTGATGCCCGCAGCTAGATAGGGCGCTCCGAAGCCTACAGCGCCGCCAATAAGCGCACCCGTGCCGCCACCAATGGCGCGGTCTTTCAGGTCGCCGTTGGCGTTACCCGCGCCAAGAAGACCGCCGTAAATGCCGCTGTCCAGAGCCGTGCCCAGAGCAACCTTGCCGAGCCCGCCGCCAGCCTTGGCAGCGTTCGCGCCAAAGCCAGCGCCGCCTGTGGCTACACCTTGAGCGAGACCGCCGCCGATCTGACCAGCCAAATATGAGCCAGGATTGTCAGCCTGAGCCTTTGCATCGTCGGCGCGCATTTCCTGCAAGACTTGCTTGCGCGGAACGCCGGTGAGAGCCGAGCCGAGAACCGAGGCCAGTTCATCGCCGAAGCCGAATGTGGTCGAGTTCGCGGCACCCATGGCGGCCGAGCCGCCCATGCCATAATTCTGCGGCGAGAATGCGGGAACGCCTACAGGCTGACCGGTGTTCGGATCGATCGGCGTTTCCCGTGAGGCGCCGTTGCGGATGGCTTTCGCGCGGGCAACGCCGGCCTGAGCGCGCGCTGCAGCATCGGCTGTCCCATCCGATTTGAAATCCTCCCAGGGCTTGCGCTGCTCTTGTGCTTGGTAAAACCTGTCCTGAGCCTTATGGAGCGCCTGAGCGTACATGTCAGCATGTTCCGGCGTGTCGAAAACGCCGAGTTGCTGGCCCGTCTTGCCGTACTGCTGCACCGCCTCATCGTCGGACATAATGCGCCCGTCTGGCGAGACGGTTGGAACTAGGATTTCGCCTCCGTCCGTCCCGAACGACATAGAGCGTACAGTGCTGATGCTGCCATCTGAATTGCGCACAATCGGACGCGCAGCAAGGTCAATATTGCCCTGCGCCTTCATGCCAGGGAACGGGCCGATCGGGCTTGCCGCAACCCGCTTTTGCGATTGATACTCTTCCCACGGAAGCGGCATTTATTTCGCCTTTTCCCAGTTCGAAGGCTCGGAGGGATCGCCGCCCTTGAAGCGGTAGCCGTAGCGGGTTTCGCCGACCACTGGAGCGGCCTTTGGCTGATTTGCCTGGGGAGCATTGTCCGGATTGCCGCCCCTGCCCTGCAAGACGCGGCTCTTCACGCTTTCCAGTTCGCTCTTGAGCCGGTCCAGCTTGGTTGACATCGAGCTGGCATCATCCGTGTAGGTCGGCAGATAGCGGAAGGCATAAGCGGCGGCTTCCGTTGATGGCATGCCCGCACCAGTCAGCATGCGCTGAAGGGAATCCACGCCGGTCTGAATCTGGCGGTAGGTCTCTGCACCAGGATAAGCGGAGTCGTTGCGCGAGCGGAACGCATCATAGAGGCCGGTGACTTCGCCATTGGCGACCTTCTGCCTAATGGTGTCGAAGTTGTTCAGGAAAGTATCAGCCAAGCCAATGCGGCCGGCTGCCTCGCTCGGGATCTGTGTCGCTGGACCGCCGGGGATCGGAACGACGCCTTCGGCCTGATTGGCTGGGTCTTTCCACATATACCCGGACGGCAGTTTGGTTCCGGTATCGATGTTGACCTGATTGCGGCCCGCCTCCTTCATCTTGACCATGAAGTCCATGAGCGTGCCCTTGAAGCCCTGCTTCACGGCAGCATCATATTCCTTCATGTCGGAGGTCGCGGTGTCGCCCTTGGCGCCAAGGTTGCCAGTGAGAATGAAGCTGCGCCCCTCTTCCGACTGCGGATCAAGCCCATACTGCTGTGCTGCCTGCGCGCGCTGGTCGAACTCGGTCAGGCCACCCCCGCGCGAGCGCTGGAGGATATAGGAGCGCAATGCACCCTTGTCCGAAGCAAGGACCGTCGCCGTGCCGGGATCGAGCCCCTGAGACTGAAGCCAACTCGTCGTCCGATTCCTCGCCGTGGTCTTGGGCGCGAAGACTTCGCCAAGGATGCCGCCCAAACCGCCTCCGTTTGACATAGGCGCGGCCTGTGGAGCGTTTTGCGGCATCGGCTGGGCTTGCGGGGCCTGGAAGGCAAGCGGCTGCTGTGGAGCCTGCTGGACGGGAGCCGACTGCGGGCGCGCGAATGCTGCCTGAAGCGCGTTCGGGTTGTTGTGATCCCCGACCTGAGCCGCAGCCATGGGCGGAACGGCCTGCTGGGTGCCGTTCGGGTTCAGGATCGCAGCAAGGAGCGACTGAAGGTCCACCGCGAAACTCCTTTACCCGGCCATCGCGCCGCCGAGGCCGCCGCGCCCGTTGCCGCTGCCTCCGTGCCTCTCTTCGACGGGCTTTTTCGGTGCTGCTGTCGGCGCTGCCATCACGGGCGTGCGCGCCAGCATCCTTGCAACGGTCGCGGCCTGCGTCTCCGCAAGGCTTGGCGACAGGGCACCCGGATATTGAGGCGCCGAAATGGGAGCGATAGGCGTCTGCATGTAGCCATGGAACGGCGCATTCGTCCCGGGCGTGACTGCGCCCATGGGAGACGGGCCAATCTGCGGGGTGGATTGAGTGGAACCGCCCATTTATTTGCCTCCGAACAGACCGCCCACGGCACCGAGAGCGCCAAGCGGATTTGAGGATGAGGAATGCCCGGTCTGCGTGCCATAATCGCCGGCAGCACCCGAAGCCGCAGCCTGGAGAAGGCCAAGCCGTGTCCAGTCTTGATTGTCCTGCGCATACCACTGGCTGACGAGATCGGAGAGTTGCTTCTGCGCCTGGGTGTCAAGTAGACCACCCGCTTGCAAGGTTGCGTTCGCGCCAGTGATGGCGTTGTTAAACTGTTGCTGATCCTGGCCCGACATTGCGTTGGTTGCGCTCAGGGCGCGATCGAGGCCGGCATTCCTTGAGGCATCCAACTGATTGTTGGCCGCCAACATGTTCTGGGTGTCCTGATTGAACTGGTTCATCAGGGCATTGGAGCGGATGTTGCCGAGCTGGCTGGTGAGAACGCCGGTATTCGCGCCCGAGCCATAGCGGCCCGCGCCGGAAAACTGGCTCTGGACCTGTGCCGCCGTCTGATCAAGCTGCCCTTTCAACGCATCGTTGAAATACGGGTTGCCGCTGGTGAGATAGGAGCCATTCGCCATGTTCTGAAGGTTCTGCTCCGAATAGGACGGCGACACCGAAGCCGCGCCGATCCCCTCGAACATCGGCCGCGTGCCGGCGGTATTCGTATTCGCGCCAGCCGTGGCAAGTTGGTTGATGCCGGAAACGGTCGTGCCCGACAGGTCGGCAACAGTCGGGCCGGAGAACGTGTTGCCGCCAGCGCCGGAGTTGTAGATGTTCTGCGCTTCTGTCGCGCTCTTTTCAAATAGAGGTTGGGCCCACTTAGGGGGACTAGAAGTTTGCGACGACGACGTTGACGATCCCATGGCGAAGGCCCTTTTTATTCCAACCAAGCCCAGGTTTTACGGCTATGGATATCTTTGATGTGGGAGCGGGAAAGGCTAAACTTGGCCGCCGTTTTGCTTAGTGAAAGAGTGCCCTTGAGAGACCGGATTTCGCGAACGAGATCCTCTGTCAATTTTGCCTGCCCATTTCGCTGGCCGTTGGTGCGCGTCCCGTGTCCAATTTTGTCTTCGTCATTTTCAGAATGGGTCTTCCACGAAAGATGGCGCTTGGTCACACAGGCATCACCGCCCCGGCCACATGAATGAGCAGCTTCGTGTCGCGGAGTTGGAGGCGCTCCATGTGCCTCCTCGCACAGAAGGCGAGACACCAATTTGACGGCGCGACCAACACCAATGACTCCGTAGCCGGTGTTGACTTTGGCGAACGGCCAAATCAGACATTCGTCCCCATCGTAGGAAAGCACAACCTCGCGATAGAAGCGGAGCGCTTCCCCTCTTGCCGCCTTCTTCTGCTTGTTTGAGCCCCCAATTGGGCGTAGAGATTTGATAGCCATTTCGACCTCCGTAACAGGTTGGCTTGGTTAGGGCCTCGCGGTGGTGCAAACACCGTTTTGAGGCCCGAATTTTATAGCAGATTCAATCCTTTGCCGCAATCTTCCTGTAAAGCACCGCGTATGGCTTGTATCCGAACTCGGCCAGGAGAGGTTTCCACCCTTCCCGGCCTTCGACTGCTGTCACATGGCATCCGTTTTGAGCGGCGAACGCTTCAACCGCTTCGCAAAGCTCTCGCTTGTATTTCTGAACGTCGCGGCCGGCTAAATCACAGAGAGTGAATATTCGCTGGCCTGTCGCATCGACGGTCCTGATCGTGGACATGCCAATCGAGACGAACTTGTCGCCTTCAAGAATGAGCCAGAGCGTTTTCTTCCCGCTCAAGAACTCCTGAAACAGTGCTGCCGTGGTCACATCGCCGGGGAAGCGATCGGCGAGCCGGCTCATCTCATGGACCACATCGGACAGGTACGGGCCTAAGCGGTCGAGATTCCATTCGCTGGCGTTGTAGACTGTGTATTTGCTCAACGGCGCCCCGCTGGCTGCGCTGCGATGTCCACGCCCTGGGCCTGTGTCCAGTCTTCACCGGCCGGGATTGTCACCCTCACCCGCTGGAACCGGGCGGAGTTCAGCTTGTCGAAGCGTCCCGTTGCCGATGTTCCGGTGATCTCTCCAGTGTAGGAAACCGCCTCGCCACGCTTGAACCTGGAGCCAATGGCAATCGTGCAGTTGTCGTTGTCCACCACCGGATAAACGGAGGTGATCAGCGTCACGCCGCCCGTGATGTCGCCCTGTTCCTGTGTGGTGATGACGGCCTCTTTCGGCTGGCCGTTGAAAAAGCCCATTTGAAAGCTGCTGTTGAAAGCCGCAAGGACCGGCGCCCCGCCCTGCCAGACCTTGGAATCTAGCGAATAGGGCAATGCATCGAGACTGGACGAAACCGCATCCAATCCTTCGAGTGTGTAGCCAGCCGTCGCGGCCGGGAAGATGCCGTAATTGACTTGGCTGGCCTTGGACCAGCGCTGAAGCAACCAGTCATAGGTCAAGATGGTGTTGAAGGAGCCCGTTCCGCCGATGTCCATGGTCCAATAGGCGCGGGAATAGAACGGATCGATCGCCCCGACCATCGAACCGATATCCGACGACGCCAATTGCCCGAAAATCGTCCTTGACACCTTCTCAAAGCCGATATCGGCAATCGAACCATCCGCCGCGATCTGGAAAAACGAACCTTCGTCGGCAAAGAAGGTGTTTTCGCCTCTTGACGCGATGGAATAAGGTGATTTTGCACCCCTCTTGTCGTGGATCTTCACGAAGGAGAAGATGATGGACGAACCGGGGACGAAGGTGCCCAGATAAATGGCCCGTTCCATGAAAATCAGCGGGTTTGTTGCCCTCGATGAGCCCTGGACCGCGCCGCCTTCAGGGAAACTCTGTGTGTCGGAATTGTCCGTGCCGATTGTCCAGCCGGTGATATCGTTCAAGGCTGACCAATGCACCGCACTCGCATCCGTGGCGAGCTGCATCAGGCAGAGAAAATCGCCCCACGCCTTGACAAACGCTGCTTTCGGAGGTGACCCTGCAAGATTGTCGAAATCGGTCGAGACGCCGAGGTGATAGACCTGTGGGTTGTCGTTGATGTTGACCGCGACGACATATTCGCCGAACTGCTCAAAGCACCACTGCGCGTCATCGTTGGCGGCATAGGTCGTGGCGGACTTGGAAACGTCCTCCCAAGTCAATGTGGTGTTGTCGAGCTTCCACAGCTTGGTCGCCGTGCCGGCAAAGGTGCTTACTTGTCCGCTCAGGCTGCGAGCCTGGAAATAGCCGAGTGGCTTGGCAGAGAGTGCCGATGTCAGCGCGGCAAAGTCAGGGAATGGAATATACGAATTGACCGAACACAGGACGTTTGAGATGTCGCCCGTGGTCTGTCCATTCAGTTCTGCCTTGTCCGGCTCCCAGGCCGAAAACGGCACTGTCGTCACCGGTTGCCCCACCTGATAAAACCAACCGGGTCCATCTTCTCATGGGCCTTAATCGGGTTACCGTCGGAATCCAAAACACCAGTATCGATAAGTTCGAAATCCTCGTAGACGGTGCGGGCCAAATAATCCTCACCGTCCACGTTCTCATCGATATTCGCCGTGCGCGGGACACGCTTGATGGAAACATAAACACGGGTCATGGCGTTTGAGACCTAATGCGCATTCCGGCGCGGGCATAATTCGCCATCACATTGGCACCGTTCAGCCCAGCCACCAGCGTCCGCAAAGCTGCGCCATGCTTGGCTGCTTCGTCATTGTCGCGCACATAGTCCGAGATGAACATCAGGCAGCCGCGAAAATAGACTTGCGGCGCCTTGGTGATCAGCCAATTGGTGGTCGTCGTGCCGTCGAGATTGGCTAGCTTCTGGTAATAGGTGAGTTCGACATCGTTCGAGACCAACGGGAAGGTGTAGAGGCTCGATCCGATAATGGTGAAATTCGACCCCAATCCACCGAAACGGCTAGGCCAAAGCACCTCTGCCTGGTCCGGCGTGATATAGGTCAGTTCGCGACGGGTCGATGCATCTTCGACAACACGCCGATATTGCAAATAGTCGGTTGGGAGAGTGCAGACGCCGCTTGCGGGCGTCAGACTCGTCACCACTTCCATTTCCCGGCAGCGTAGCGGTTCATCCTGAGGATCTTGACCGCCGAAGTTAAGGTAGTCAGTCGTGAACCGGATAGTATCGTCCACGATGGCCGCCACATCACCGCGCGCCGACCAATCAAGAACTGTCGATTTTAGGCTGGCATAGTCGGTAATGGCCATCAGACGCGCCCTCGCGAAGTGCGGAACCGCGAATTGTCGCTATCGTTGAGGACTTTCGACAGATAGCGCTTGTCGCCGCCATCGATGGCATCGCCAAGCCCGGTCTTCTCGAAGAAGGTCAACGGCACGGAGGCAACACGCTGGTAATCCCCGAACCTGACGCCGTGCGACGCCTTTTCGGCTTCCGCATTGGCATCGAGGATTGCGTCTATCTCCTGCTCGACATGAGCGCCCTTGAGATTGCCCTGATCATCGAAGATCAGCCAGACAGTTCGGCCGATCTCCGGGTCATGATCAAAGAAGACGCGGTGGTCGGCCATTATTCGGCCGGCTCCTTGCCGGGGCGCGCCACGCCTGCTTCATACCAGCGATCGGCCATGTCGGCAGGCACCTTGATCGTCTCGCCGGCAAGATGCTTTTCGTCTTCGACCGGGAATGCATCACGCAGCAGATAGACCCAAGTGTCGGAAGCGGCCTTGATCGCCGCAATGTCGGCGTCCCTCTTGGACTCCTGTGCCTCTTGCACCTTTTCGGCCAGGGTATCGACCGACCAACGGCCATCGACTTCCATGCCGAGCGCTTTTGCTTGGCCAAGAAGAACCTTCCTGGCTTCCAGATTGTTTTCGTCTGCCAATTGTATCTCTCCGAAGGGAAAGGGCGGCCCCGGAGAGCCGCCCAGTTGATGTTACACGGCAGCCGAAAGCGGCGTGGCCAGCGTGCCGGAGCCGACCAGATGGCCAAGGACCATCCAGACGTTGGTAGCCACGTCACGCAATTCGAGGTACGAGCCGACGATACCGCCGGTTGTCGTGCCGTTCATGGTGATCGTGTCATCCGTGCCGCCGGCCGCTTCATGCGTGCCGGCACCCGTGGTCGTGGTAGCGGTCGTGAGAACGCCGACCATCGTGTCGCTGGAGTTCGCCACCTGAACGATGTCGTTGTTCGACGTGACGGTCGTGCCGACCATGACGTAGTAGACATCGCCAGTGCCGGAGGCGGCCGGGAGCGTCACGGTGACGCCGGCCGCGCGGTTGAGCACGGTCACCGTGTCGCGGTGAATATGCCGGTCGAGCGTAACGGTCGAAGCCGTTACAGAGATGGGCTTCATGGGCTGTGCCATTGTCGTTTCTCCTATCAGGTCGAAGCCGTCAGGCCGAAGACGTCGGCAACGACGCCGATGCCAGCCTGGTTGACGACTTTGAGGCAGCCTTCCGCGATCAGGACGCCATTCTCGGCATCGCCGGTCTTGGCAACCGTGTCTTCCTGGATGGCGCGGAGGGTCATCCACTTCACCATGTCAGGATCGAGCGCAAAGACGCGACGGGCAGTCGCGGCAGCCGTGCTCATGACGCGGTTCGGCATCACCTTCACCGGACCCCACGGGCTTTCGTAGATGTCAGCCGTGCCGATGATGGTGTTCGTGCCCTTGCCGGCCGCATAGCGGAAGGAGGCCACGTTGCTGTCCGACATGAAGGTCGCAAACACGCCCTTGTTGTAGGGCGAGACAACGACCGTGGTGACATCGCCGCCGTTCTGATAGATCGACTGCAACACACTGTCGGTCAGGGCCTTGGTCCACGCACGCAGCGTGCCGGTGGTCTCGACGGTCGTGACGCCGGACGAGAAGCCGCCGGACGAGCCGCCAGCGCCGCGCGAGACGTTCGAGGTCAGCCAGGTCGGCAGGCCGCCGGAACGACGCGGGTCCGAGTTCGTCGATGCCGTATTGACGACGATGGAATACTCCATGTCCTTACGGATCGCCTTGCCCTTCTTCATCAGTTCGTGCGCGCGCTTTTCGGCATTGCCGGCGTTGTCAACCGCCTGCTGGGTGCCGGAAAACCGGAACGTCTTGGTGAAGATCTGCGTGTAGTTGCCGACGCGAGTGGGCGGCGACACGGCATCGAAGGTGTACTCGTTGCCTTCCGGCTGCGCATTGTCGCCGGTCGTATCGAGGCTTTCATACTCCCATTCGGGATGCTTCGACGCGGCCTTGGACTTGCCGGCCATGGTATAGATGGGCGTGTCGGTCGGGGTGATCATCGAGACGAAATCGTCAAGTTCTTCCCTGTTGCCGACCGCCTGGGTGGTCAGGACGGTATTGGCTACGGTAGCCATGGGAATTATCCTTTTCTGGATGCGAGATAGGCTGCCGCCGCATCGGCGACGGTGCCGGTTTGCTTCAGACGGGTGATTGCATCCGTGGCGCGCCTGGCCTTCTGAGCGTCCGGTGTCAGCCGCTTGCCCGATTTCTGCACCGGGGGGCGGCCTTCGACCTGCTGAACGGCCTTGGGCTTGTTCGCTTGCAGCTTGTCCCAGAGCGCTGCCTTGTGCAGCACCAGGGCCATGCGGTGATCATAAGGAACGGCTTCCGCGATCTCTTCCTTGCTGAAGCCGGCCGCCAGTCCTGCGGATTGCAGGCCGGAGGCGAAGGCATTCAGCTTGGCCGAGTCTCGAAGCGACGGGATTTTCCCCAGAAGCTTCTCGCCCTCCGAATTGGCCCGCTCGTTCCGCTCCTTGGCAATCTTCTGCTCGGTCTGTTGCCGGGCGGCTTCGGATTGCTGGTGGAGATGGTTGAGGCTGGCCATCCAATTGTCGTAGTTGGCCTTGGCCGCGATATACGTGATCGGGTCGTAATCGGGGGTGCCAGCTTCGAGAAGGCGCGCGTCGGGAGCCGGCGGCATGATCTGCTGGAGCAGACTGGACATGAAAGCCCGCTGCTCATTCACCTGCTGCATGGATGCTTGTAGGGCGGAAGATTGTGCCTCGAAGGCTCGCCGCTCGTCGGAGAGGCCCATTGTCTTCTGCCGATAATCCCGATCGCGCAAGTTGCCTTGGATGAGATCGGAAACGGTTAGCACGGACCCATCGGGCAGCTTCACCTTGCCATTTGCGGCAACGAATCTGCCTTTGTCGTCCGGCTCGTCTTCGGTCTCTTCCGCAGCCTGACTTTCGTCGTCGGTCTCGCCGTCGTCCTCGCCTTCATCCTGATCGGATGCCTGCAATTCGTCGTCGGCCTCTTCGCCTTCGATAGGCTTGTCCTGCACGGGTTGGCCCTTGTCGGCTCCCTGCGAGGTGGCTTTCACAAAGGCGCTTGCTGCCTGTTCAATAGACAGCGATGCGCCGCCACCGATCTCGGTGTCGTCGTCTTCCATGTTGTTTCCTTGGATTGCCAGTTCCGCTAAGGGTTGACTGGCCGGTTTCCGGGGATCAGACGATGCCCGGCTTCTTTTTCGGCTTTCCCTGACGGATGAAACCCTCAAGGTTGCCTCGAAGTTCGTCCACGACCTTGACCCTTGCCTGAAGGGCGAGGATGGCGTCGAGATTGGTTGCCTCTACCTGAACAAGGCTTTCGAGCGCGCTGGAGCGGATCGCATTGAGCGCCCCCTGGAATGCCTCATTGTCTGCGAGCGCCTGAGAAAGCTGCGCCAGCGCTTCGGCCGTCGCCATCAGTTCGTTTCTACGATGTATTCGACGGAATTGGTGAATGCCGTGCAGTTAAGGCGAAGCGTGGTCAGCGTCGGGCGATCGTAGACCTGAACATAATCCGCCGTAATTGCCGTCACAGCCTTGATCCAGTTGCCGGACGGCATCTGCTCTTCGATATCCACCGAAGCGGTGCCGGAGAAATCCATCTTGATGGAGAATTTCGTCCCAGCGATAGCGCCCGTGGCGCCCGTGCCGGAAATCGTTCCTGCGAGAATGGCCATGCCAGGCTCCTTATGTCGTCATTGCGATGAGTTCGGCATCCGTGAATGTCACGCCCGAGCCCATCTTGAACACTTCCGTCACGCCGTAGATCGAGCGTGAGCCGGCGCCGTTGGTCGAAAGGTCAAAGTGGTCCATTGTCGCGTCAGCCGTGGCACCAGTGCCCGAAACGACCGCTCCACCATTGACGCAGAGCTTGATTACCCCGCCTGCTGTGAAATAGCCTGCGACCTTGTTGACCTGATCGAGGCCAACCCTGAACGCCGAATCCGCAGATTGAACTGAGCCCGAACCTTCAGCGTAGGTAACGGCGTTGTTGGCAATCACCGTGCAGAACATCGATGTCGCGCCCGTGATCAGGCCGGCGCCGTTGCCGCGCTCCGAGCGTCCTTGCCAATAGAAGGCATGAGGCTGGCGAGCGGCGGTAATGAGTGTGTTCGGTGCAGCATCGGCAATGTCAGCCGTCGGCCTGGACTGGGTGTTGAGGACGGTCGCGGTCGTGGTGGCGACGCGATCGCGCTTCGGAAGATTGACCGAGTTGGCAGCCGAGATCAGTTCGCCGAAGTCAACAGAGATCTGATCGCCAGGCGTTCCCATGCGAATGCCGACGACAGGATTTGTCACAGCAGCCTGCGTGATGAACTTCAACTGATAGTTGCCGTTCAGGCCCGATTCGATCGAAGCCCAAGTCGTACCGTTGTCTACAGTGAATTCGACCGTTCCCGTGCCGTTCGAGCGCTTGATCATGAACGAAAACACCACCTGGCTGGATGCCAGCGTGATGGATTGTTTGATCGTGCCGTTGGCGACGTTGCAGGTGATGCGCGAAGCGGCGTTGTTGGTGCCGTCCGCTCCGGTCGCCGCTTTTGCAGCGGTAAGATCCGTCGTGTTCGATATCACCCATGCGGCGTTGGTGAGATCGCGATTCCACAACAGCCGGTTGGTTAGGGACGGAGAACTCCAAACCCCGCCAGTTGACCGGCGAAGGCCAGCATTGCCGACAGAGACCATCGTTCCGGTCCCATCCGAAACGGACGGCAGGAAACAGGCTACCGAGTTCGTGCCATCGCGGAAGAGCCGGCCATCGTTTGTGTTTGAGCCATATGGCTGCGTTCCGCCAATGGCCGTTCCAGCGGTGAAATCAATCACGTACTGGAATGAGTTGAGACCGCCCCTCTTGCCCTGATGTGGCGGATAAATGACCGTCGCTTGCGGCAGTCGTGCGGGCGAGCGAAGCAGCGTCATCCCGGCTGCCCGCCCATCTCAACGGGTGATGTGCTCACGCTAGGCTGCTTATAGTAACCAGATGCCGCCTTCAGGTTCATCTCGCGCGTGGCCAGCGCTTCTTTCAGCGTGATCTCGGCCGTCAGCTGCTCGCGCTTCAGTTCCAGCTCTGCTGCCAATTGCTCGCGCTTCAGCTGGATATCGGCAACGGCTTTTTGCTGCTGAAGAGCCGCGTCCTGCTGTGCCTTCTGCGCATCGATCTGCAATTGAGCCTGGTGCTTCTGGATTTCGGCTTGCACCTTCGGATCGGGCTGCTGTGACGCCTGCTGCATGGCTTGCGCCATTGCCTTCATGTCGTCGGCCGTGATCGTCGGGAAATAGTGCTCTGGGTTTCTCAAGCCGGACGATTCCGTGAGCTTGATGGCCGCGTTCATGATCTTCGGGATGAACTCCAGCGCCTTCATCTGGCCACCCGGAATGGCGCTGAGACGCGCCGCGATCGCCGCCTGCGTGCTCATAATGACATTGAGCATCGACATGTCGCGATCACGCGAGCCCGTGCCAAGACCGACATTGATCGTTACATCCATGTCGGCATTCCAGAAGCGTGGGTCGATCTTGACCGGTTTGCCGGCCATCATGATCACACGCTCGCCCTGATGCTTGATCATCAGCCGCATCAGCTTGCGGAAGACCTTGCGCCAGCCCCATTCGGCCATGTTGCGGGCGACCATCTCTACCTGGCTGTAACCGGCGTCCTTGCCTTCCCTCACTGCTTCCGCCGTCTGGTTCTGCAAAGCCTGGGGATCGAGCGCCATGGTGCCGCGTCCGACACCCGTGCGGCGCTGAACTACCTCATCCTGATATGCAATTGCCTCAAAGGCATGGTTGGCGACGAAAGGAACGGCCAAGTCTTCAATTTCGGCATTAGCCTCGCCGATGACGACGCCACCAAAGGTGGGCGAGACAAGCTCGTCCATATTCTTGATGGTGCCCTTGGCGAACCGCTGCGGATTGTTGGCCGCATAAACGTTGTTCAGCGCCTGACGAAGCAGAACCGTCTTGACATCCTGCACGTCCATCGTCTCGTCGGAGATCGAGCGGGCATCCCAGCGGTGAGGCACTGGCTCACAAGGAATATCATCGAAGGGGTGCTCGTCCTCCCAGACCTCCCAATCCAGCAACTTGCCGCTGTCCGAACCGGCAAAGCAGGCCCGAACCAGCTCTGCCTCACCGTCGTCATCGACATCGATCCTGATGAAGCATTCGTAATAGTCCACCAGGTCCATCGACTTGTCGGTGGCTTCCTGGTCGAATGTCATCGGGCTGCGGGATGACTCTTCCGGCGTCTGGTTCTTGGCCGACTGCGGAATGGACCAGATGACATCCTTGTCATACCCCATCTCGACAAGCTCAGTCCTGGCCTTGCGCTCCCAATGGGCCGTGAAGGCGGCTTCGTCTGTCGAAATGGCGTTCTGATCAATCAGGAATTGCTCTGGAGGGATGACCTCGATGCAGAACTTGCCTTCGGCCTTCTTGCGCTTGATCTTGACATCGAACGATTTGGCCTCGATCGGCTGCCCCGTGGCCTCATCCACAGTGAGAACCATCTTTTCGCTCTGGGCTAGCACTTCCGGCTTTTCACCGTCGTCATCGGGCTCAAGAAGCAGCGCTAGTTGGTCTTCGCTCAGACCACTATGGAACGACGACGTGTAGATCGGATATTCGTCGTAATAGGTCTTGACCACGCCATTGCCGACGAGAAGTGCATCCCACGTCGCGTTATAGACGATCTCGTAGCCCTTGTTGTCCTTCCAGAACACATAATTCATGCCGTCCGTGGCTTCGCGGGCGAATGCCTGGTCCTCCTCACCAACGGGCTCAGCCTCGGCCATGCGATCGGACGCGGTGAACACGCGCATGATGCCGGGCAGCATCCAGCCGATCGTGTCGGCCACATCGCGCGAAACGACCTTGGAGCGCCCTACCTCTGGCGGAACATAGGCATCCAGACTGCCGAGATAGTAATCCAGCGCCTTGGAGCGGGATTTCTCGCGCTCATTGCGATCATGGTTCTTCGCAAGATGAATCTGCGTCGAGACAATCGCGCTGAGCTGTTCGTCTGTCAGTGCTGCCATCTAGACAACCCAATCCATTTTGCGCTTCAGCATCGAGGCCGATGGCTTAACCTCGGCATAGCGCAGCATCATCAAGGCGTAGCGAGAGGCCGACAGCACGTCGTCGCGCTCCTTGACGATCTTGCCGTCCTTGCGGTGATAGAGGCGCCGCTCTTCTAGCCATTCCGTGCAACTATCGAAGACTTTCCAACGGCCGGTCAGCATGCGATCGAGCATTGCCGCCAGACCAGCTTCAACACCGATGCCGCCCTCTTCCCACTGGGCATTCTCAGGCAGCATATTGAGGCCCTGAGCCTTGTATTGGGCAGCCAATTGATCGCCTGAGCCCTTGTCGTGCTGAAAACCGTCATGCGGCCAGGAGCAGGGCACCCATTCTCCCCATGGCTTGATTGCTGCCGCATGAATGACTGGCGTCGTCTGCCGGCTGCGATAATTCTTGCAGACGTAGACGATATCGGCGTCTCGATCCCAAGCCAGATTGACCGCCGCGAAGGGATGGTCATAGCCGAAGTCAAGCCCATTGATCTGCGGCCAGATCGCCGGAATGGCGAATGGCTTGCAGATGATCTCCTCCTCCAGCACAGGGAAGATGAGACCGGACCCGAGCGTCGGAATGCCCTTGGATCTCGCTTCCCGTTCATGCGCCGGGTAACTGGCGATGATCCTTGCCCGCTCCTCGGGCGAATAGTGCTCCGCGTCATCGATCGTCATTGACGTGACGATGCGCGAATCCTGGCCGGGATCATCCTTCGCCGGCATGATGAAGCGGCTGACGACAGTGGACATGCCCAAGAGAGGCGTGAAAGTAGTCTGCGCGAACTGCCCGCGCTGGCCGTTGTTGGTGCGCGTCAGTCCTTCGGAATAAATATCCTCAGGCGGCTCCTCATCGAACCAGATGCCGTCTACAGTCGGCCCCTGCCACTTCTCGCGGCCCTTTTCATAAGCCTTGAAGGCGATAATGCTCTCACCGGCCTGAACGTCGCCGCCACCGCCCCAGCGAACCACGACCGTATCGAGGAGATTGGGAACGCCCACAGCACGAGTGCGATCGCGAATACAGTCAGCAGGAATAAATCCCGTGCCCCACTCTTCTTCCTTGGCTGGAGGCCCCACCAGAATACGCTGCGGATTATCACGCGTGCTTTCGCCTGTAACCGAACCAGCCCAGAGCAAGGGAGCTTGGTTGAATGATGCACCCTCCCACCAGTCGGGATATCTTCCTGTGAGATGCATTGCCCATTCGGCGCCGCCGGCAACCGTCTTGCCGAGCTGATTGCCCGCCATGAACAGGCGCTCGCTGTGCGTTGCGCCGGCCTTGTGGAAGATCTTCTGCTTTGCGTACGGGCGATAAAGGCGAAGCTTGTTAGTGCGCAGTCGCCGGTCCAGAACCGACGCCAGTTCCGCTCGCTCCCTCAGCATCGAGGAAAGGCCGGATTGCGGCATCGAGGGACCGGATGCGCTCGATAAGCTGCTCATCCGTCATCGTATCCGTTTGATTGATATTGACGTTCAGATCCTTCGGCAGGATCGAGGCGACGACCTTCAGATAGGCGTCTGGCTTCTCCGCGCGAACGCGAGTGATGGCAGCCGGGCCGTTTGCCTCCCAATCAGCCAGCATATCCTCGATGAAGGCTTCGCCGAGCTTGGAGCGCGCACCCTTCGGCCGGCCCCCATTACCGCTATTGCCCGCTAAAAAGCGGCCAGTCTTGTCGTCTTTGGCTGGCTTGTCCATCAGCGTCCGATCAGATCCTTGACCATTGTCGGAAACGAACCGAAAGGGTGGTTTGACTAAGCTGATGCACCGCCGGACTCTTTGCCGGCTACCATGCGGAGCGCTTTCGCAATGAGGTTCGCATACCCCCAGTTGTCGGGACCGTGCACGAAGAGGACCTTGCCGTTGATGAGGAGCGCATCACCTTGGGCGGTCGAGACAACCTTGGCACAGGCGCAGTCCTCAAGAAAGGATTCCTCCTGTTTCTTGATTTCCTCGGACCAAGGAGTGTTTATGGCCTGTGCGTTCAGGTTCACTCGTATTCTCCGTTGTTCCATCCTGACATGATGATGAACCTCGGCTACTCTGCCGATGGGAGGCGATGGCTCAGACAATCGCCTTGTCCCTCTATATGGCTTTGACGGCGGCGATCACGAACGATCAGCGCTTATCCCAACCCGATGCGTTTCGACGCGACGGGGGCGACCGGCAAACTCGTGATTTGTGGGATTTCTGGCAACATTACCGCCAGTACAATGAACCTAGCATCTCACGCGCGCGACTGTCAAGCCCCTGAAATTTATCGCGTCGAAAATTTCCAGAGAACGGCCAGCACATCGAGGTAGGAACGCAGATTGTCGGTCATGGTGTCCCGCTGCCGGCGCGTCTCCGTCAGTTCGTGAATCGACATGCCCTGCCCTGCGATGTAGCCCACCAGGCGATAGGCATATTCGCCATGCGCCTTGAGCAGCGCTTTTCTCGCCTCGCTGAGTTCGAAACCAGCTTCCAGTTGGCGAACCGTGATTGGCTCTGCAATGCCACCGCCGTCAACGGGCTCTCGGCTATAGTCGAGAGCGCCAGCTCCGGCGCCGCCCATGCGCTCCCACAGGGCACGGAAGCGATCGGCTGCCGCTGTCTGCGCCTCATCAATCACACCCTTTGCCGCAAGCGTGGTAATGGCGCTCTCGCGAATGTTGATCGGCTGCTGGACATAGCGGACATTGGTCCTCACGCCATCGTGGGCGCGAGACCAGTTCGGGTTCTCGATCTCAGCCATGCCGATCTCGATATGCTGAGAAACGAACTCTGGCTTTTTCCTTGTCGCGCCCTTTGCCATGTAGTGTCCTCGTTAGGATTGCTTGGGAGTCCGCGTTCTGCGCTTGTGGTGACCTTGCCGATTGCGCTCCCTAGCTGTCTCCAGATCGTAGCCAACAAGCATAGGAAGGTTATTCGCCTTGCTGTGGCTTGCGAGCGCATAAAGCACCGATGTATGATCCCGATTGAACCAGCGGGCCATTTGCGGGCTGGAAAGCATCGGTTTCGCCGACTTGACGAGATACATGGCCTCGTTTCTGGCGCGGACAGTCTTATGACGACGGCTATCGCCCGCGATATCGGCCACGAAGACATCGTGACGGTCGGCGCATTCGGCGGTTATCTGGCGAGCCCATTCCGGCATGCCTTGCCGTCGCAATTGCATGAGGCCACGGCCGTTCATTTCCTGCTTGGCGGCTTGCGTTCTGGCTTGCCTGGCCTGTTCGATGAATTCGGCGGAAAAGGCAGACGCCCTCACCGAATGACGGTTATATCGATTCCACGCTTCGGCCTCATCCTGGCCCGCATATGCGACGAGCGTCATACTCAACTCCTTTCTGCAATTTCGCCTGCTGGTGGCCCGTAGATCGTCGCGACTGCCGCAACCCATGCCGAGCCCGCTGGAATCTCCCGTGCCGCGCTCATCTTGCGGAATTCGTCATAGGAGACGTTCTCCTTGATGATCGGGCAGTCGCGGAATTTGGTGCGGTACTTCTCCTGCCTGATGTGCCAGGGTGTGCCGGTATAGCCAGATGGCGCCGCAAGACGAGGCCGAGCCTTGATGTCGATGAGTTCCTGCCGACGCTTGGCCTCCGCTATGAACTCGGGAACAGCGGGGGCAAAACTCATGTTCTGGCCCTGCACCTCGCCTGAAGCGAAGCGCTGCGCTGCTTCAATGACGGCTTGCGAGGAAAGGCCCGCCAGCAATTTCTCGTAGGTCGCCATCGTCAGATCCGGGTTGCCGGAACCTTGAGGGAACGCATTGAGCATCGCCGTCATTGCCATATATGCCCGCTGATCCATTCCACCTGTCCTTCGCCACATCGACATAGTTGCGCTTGCCGGATTGCTGCCGTCGTCGCAGCCAGTCGATGTTGAAGCCCTGCCAGTTGCGTTCGATCATGATGTCCGCTGCCGCATTGGCGTCGCCGTATTCAGCGAAGCGCTTTGCCAGGAGCCGAGCTGCATAGGCTGTGAGCGGCTTGCGGATAGTGATGCGCCTATGCTCCATGACGGCAAGTGCGTGATCCTCATCGAGGACGGTGAGCAGCGCGTCGAGAATAGCGTGTCGGTGTTCAAGGCTCATGCTGCCTCCAGTTCGATCCTGACCAATCCGCCCTTGACGGGCTCTTCCTTGCGCAACGCGAGTTGCCACTTGCTGTCGTCAACCCCTATGGCGTCCGCGATACCGTCTAGAAATGCCTTGCAGCTACTCAGGCACCCATCGAGATCATGTTTGTGCCGGTTGGGCGGGTAGAAGATCGCAGTCACCTTCAATGCCTGGGGAATGTCGCAATCGCCTTTGCGGATTCCTGCTTCCCTGGCGCACCAAGCAGCTGTGATACGAGCCTGCTTGGCGTCCTTGGCCTTGCGAGCCCAGTGGGTTCTGGCGTTTGGATGCAAGGACCGGGGAGGCCATGGAAGCGTGATGGCGATCAAGCGGCCTCCGTCGATGAGCCGACAAATGTCATCCTGTTTTTTTCGCAGTAGCGGCGGAAAGCGCTTTCGTGCAGTTCGCCCGATGTCATATCGATGCCGGTTCCGAGCGTGCCGCCCTTCCATGAGCCCTTGCGCTCACCAGTCTCGCCGGAGAACTCGATATCAAGTGAGCGCCGCACTTTCGGCTTGCGAAAAAGACTAAGCCACTTGAACCAGCCGGTCCCGAATTTCCATTCCATTTCCTCTATCTTGGTCGTCGCCGTCAGACGCTCTCCATCGAAGTCATCAAACTCAAAGCAGACGGTCGGCGTTGCTTTCTCGATAGCGCGCTCACGTTCCCATCTGCCCGAATCGAGGGTGTAGCTTTTGCCGGTATCCGGCAGCGTCGCGACATGCTCGCCGTTGATGCCATAGAAACTCTTACGAACGTGCCGCCATTGCGTCCAAGGCAGAAACTTGGTCCATGTCTTGTCTGTCCAACTGTCATGCGTCTGCGGGCCGTGGAAGACCTGCAGAAAGCCTTCCGAGTAGGAGAAACCGAACGATCGTGACTGAATGTCCCA
Organism: Mesorhizobium sp. M1A.F.Ca.IN.020.04.1.1; assembly: GCF_003997315.1. Taxonomy (NCBI): domain Bacteria; kingdom Pseudomonadati; phylum Pseudomonadota; class Alphaproteobacteria; order Hyphomicrobiales; family Phyllobacteriaceae; genus Mesorhizobium; species Mesorhizobium sp. M1A.F.Ca.IN.020.04.1.1. Next base: position 80,489 of record NZ_RZSN01000001.1, on the reverse strand, counting down.
ATAGCCGCCGTTGGGCGAAGTGGACCATTCATAACGAGAGGTATCGACCCAGCGCTTCCAGGGCTTAATGATCGACGGAAGCGCTATGATTAGCGTGTGTCCGAAACCGCTGAAACGAAGACTGGCGCCGGGATATTCGTCGCCGCCAGATGATAGGACGATAGCGAGCGGTCGATAAGCTCTACCGTCTCGCGCGTAGCAGAACGGGCCAAGGTAGCGATCATTGTCGCCCCAACGGCGACGACAAGCAGCAAAGTTCATCTCATTTCCCTTTCCGCGCCCTTCGACGCGCCCGCCACGCCCTCAGCCACCGCCCGATGGCCACCCAAAGTCGCATTGTTTGCCTCGATATCTCGCGCCTCTCGCTCCATGGCTTCGGCTGCGTTCTCAACTCGCTCACACAAACGCTCATACTGGTTGCGGAGGGCGCGATAGACATCGCCATCCACGCTTGCCATCGTTCGCCAGCGCTTCCAGAGCCGTTCGGCCTGGGCCGGTGAAATGCCCGCTTCCCGCGCCGCGCGGTCCCGGGCTGCCGAGGCAGTGTCCCCTGCCCCGCGATAATGCTTTCGTGTTCCGGCGTTCAGGTACTCGAACGCCTCCCCAACAGCGATGCTCATTGTGTCGACTCTACCCTGCTTTGGGTCGGAACTGACCCGCTTGGTGTCGGACATGCCTTTTCCCTTTCACTACTGTGATGTCCGTACACAGCAGTGACTAAGCCGGAACAACCGGCGGAAAGGACTAGCGATGCACCACCGGAAGCAGGGTCGCCAAACACGAGCTTCGTGGTGCAGTGAATTGGGGGCGCCGACAGTGTTGCGTAAGTCGGCGCCGGGGTGGGGTGCAGCAGTCGCGAATGACAATTCATTCCTCGCGCTCCCGCCAGAAAAACTCGTACTCAGTAGCGCCATGGTCGCGCGCGCTGCCGAATTGCTCGATGAACTTAATTCGCGAAGCCGCTATGGGCAGCGGTGGCCGGTGTTTACGGCCGAGCGCGATGCCAGCGGCGAAGGCGGAGAGGATTAGCAGAGAGGTGGTCATGCGATCACCGCAATCTCTCGATGATGCCGACAAGGCAGAAAACCGCCACGCTGGCAGTGAAGCCAGCTAAACCATATCGGCCGTTCTGCACGTTTACGCCGGTGCAAATCATGTTCGCGCTGAAGCAGAGCATTAGAACGGCCGTCATCGGTGTTCACCTATTCGGGGAATTGGGCGGCAGACGGAGACGCGCCGTGGGAGGGGCCGTGGTCTCCGCCTGCCTGAGCGTCGGCCACGCTAGGGGGTTCGGCCGACGAACTGGAATGGAGGGTGTCTTGGGAGAGAGCGGCGTCGATCATGGCGCGCCAGCAGGAAAGCTCACGGAAATCCATGAGAATGCCATTAGGATCATTGTCCTCCCACGCTTGGATCGATTTCATTCCGGCGCGGGACATCATTTCAGTCGGCTCGCGCATGGCCTCGATAGCGGCGCGGGCGATGCCTCGGATGATGTTCTGCTCCCTCTCGGAATATTGGCGAGGGAAGTCATGTCCGTGTTGCGAATGCCAATGCGAACCGTCCAGCGGGATGCTGCGCGATATCGCCTTCGCCACGCGCTCGATCATTTCGCTCATTCCCAGATGCCCCTTTCCCGCCATGCTTCGTGCTTCTCAACCCTGGACATGCGGGCCTGTAGGTTCCAGCCGATGCCAGCCCAGAGAGCGCCAAACAGAATGGAAGCGGTAAGGTAGGCTGTGAGGATGGTGGACATTGTCATGCGGCCTCGCCCTCTGTCGGAACAGAATGGTCATTGAGGAAGTCGGTTAGTTTCAGCTCGACCCCTTCGGATTCGGCCACTGCAATGGCCGGTGCCCAATGGTCTTGCGGAATACGTCCCCGGATTTGCCACCCTTGAACGGTGGTGACTGGGCGACCCAGCTTGTTGGCGGCCTTGGTCAAGCCGCCGAGTTTGCCGATCACATAAGCTGCTGGTGAAAGGAGTTTTCTGGCGTTCGCTGCATCAGTCATGTTCGCATCATACGCATTTTGCGTACGATCTGTCAACGTGGAAAACGTACATGACTAATGGCCTTATGCGCCCGATGGATAACTCGCCGGAATCAATAGCGAATCGCATGCGCAAGTTGCGTGAGCGAACCGGCATGTCGATCGATCAGATGGCGCGAGAGATGGGCTACGCCAGCGCATCAAGCATTCAGCGCTATTTCGATCCAGGCAAACTGAAAACCGGCTACCTAAAGAGGGATTTCGTGGCCAAGGTTGAGAAAGTGTTACTAGGAAAAGGAAACCCACCAATCACAAGGCCGGAAATCTGGGAGCTTGCCGGCCCCGAATTCAACTTCGGAGCATTAGAGCCGTCTAATGCTGTGGTTATCTCACGAGATGTGACTAGCGGAAATAAAATTCCCGTGTACGGTAGCGCGGTCGGCGGAATAGATGGCGAATTCGCCATGAATGGGGTTGCTTTGTACGAGGTTGTTGCGCCTCCGGTGCTCGATAACGTGTCCGGAGCTTATGCAGTTCAGGTATCTGGGGAGTCTATGGAACCACGCTACTTTGATGGCGAGGTTGTCTATGTGAATCCTCATAAACGGGTGGTCAAAGGCGATTTTGTCATTGTTCAGATCCTTGCGAACAATGAAGATGACCCGCCCTTGGCTTTTGTGAAGCGGTTTGTCAGGCACAATGCTGTCGAGCTGGTGCTTGAGCAATATAACCCGCCCAAGCAGCTCAAGTTTCCTCACGAGCGGGTCAAGTCAGTTCACTTCATCACGATGGGTGGTGCTAACTCCTAGTTCCTTAGAGGGCTTGACTGTTGGAGAGTCCCTGAGTTCCGAACATAGGAGGACTAAGCCCTGCGCTCAGAGAGCCAGGGTTAGCCCCTATGCCGGTAACGATCTTGACTGCCGGAGCCGCCCGTCGCACCTTCCGCCGTGGTCGTAGAACAGCGCCACAGCTTGACCGCACTTTTTCGTCCTCTCTGCTAAGAGAACGGCGGCACCCCTTCGGTCTTTCGGAGTGGGGTTGCATTATGCCGCGCCCGATGGTAATGCATAAGCCGTGACTTATACGGCTGCGGTCGCCATCGTCTTCAACCAGTGGACGTAACGTCCCGACCGCTTTTCAAGCCCCGGCCTAACCGCCGGGGTTTTGCTTTTTTAGCCGGGTCATACGCAAAAATCAACACCGTCCTACTTTTTTTACGTAGATTTCGCTTGCGTCATACGTTTTTTGCGTATACTGTCGGTCTCAACAAACGGAACTTGAAGCGATGCCCCCTACCGCAAAACCAATCAAAGAGCGCCTTGAAGCAAAGTGCATGCCCGAGCCGAACACGGGATGTTGGATTTGGCTTGGTAGCGCGAATTCCGAAGGCAGAGCCCAGATGGGTTCACGCACCGCAGCTCGCGTTTCTTACGCCGCCTACAAAGGGCCGATCCCGGAAGGTCTTTCGGTTCTTCACAGGTGCGACGAGCCGATTTGCGTCAACCCGGACCACCTCTTCCTCGGCACCCACACAGACAACATGCGCGACATGTCCCGTAAGGGACGCGGCCGATGGAATGTGCCGAGCAGGCCGTGTGCCTACCAAGACAAGCGCACCCGAAGATGGAGAGCCTATTACTACGCGAACGGGCGCCAGACACATGTCGGCAACTTTCCATCGCGAGACGAAGCCCTGGCGGCTGGCGCGGCTGCTCTCGCGGCTCGCTAACCCCATCCCCCACAACAAGCGCAGCAGATGCGCTCTATGGAGACGAACGATGAGCGAGACTGATTTGGGAGAACTGGAGCGCCAGATGAAAGAGGCGCAGGCCAAGTCCAGGGAGGCTCAAGAGGCAGCTTCGGCGGCCGTAGCTCGTTACCGAGATGCAAAGCTGCAAGCGACTGGCTTCAAAGAATGCGTGGCAGAGTTTACCGAAATTCGCGGATGGCACCAGAATAATGTGACTGTGCGCTTCCTCGTGACGAGCTTGGGCGGATGGTCGGACAACATCCGTGGTCGCGTCATAAGAGCCGATGGCTCCATCGGAACAATGTTCAAGGAGTGCAGCGCCTCAGTTGCGAAGAACCTTGGACCATACAAGCGGCCCTCAGCAACGTTTGGCGACAGCGGCCCCATTCCAGGTCAGTCATTCGGCGACGAATTCGACTGAGCCCCTCCCCAACCGCAAGCCCGATACCGCGATAGATGGAGAACACTGTGAACATTCAGAGTAGCGCCGAGATTTTGAAAGCGGCCATTGAGCGCTTCAACCCGACGCATTTCGTGTCGATGGTGTCGGGCGGAAAGGATAGCGCGGCTTCGGATCAAGTGGCCCGCGAACTTGGCGTCAAGATCGACTTCGTGATGCATGGCAACACGCGCTGCGGCATCGCTGAAACCAGCCAGTTCGTCCGCGATACATACGGCAAATTAGGCGAGTACGTCGAGGCCGACGCGGGCACCGCCTATGAGGACTACGTTATCAGAAAAGGCTTCTTCGGCAAAGGGTTATCAGCCCATGCTTATGCCTATCGAGTGTTGAAGGCGACACCATTCCGCAAGGCGGTTTCGGCAGCGATCAGGAAAGGCAAGCGCGATATTCGCGTCATGCTCCTGAATGGGGCCCGCAAGGACGAAAGCGAGAATCGTCAAAAGCATTTGCAGGTATGGCGGCAAGACCCCGCTTCGCCGGGGAACATTTGGGTCAATCTCATTCACGATTGGTCGCAGGATGACCGCGACGAATATCTCGATAGTCGCGGCACCCCGATCAACCCGGTCGCCAAAGCCCTATGCCGTTCTGGCGAATGCATGTGCGGGACCATGCAGAGCAAAGAGGAACGCGTCGAAGCCGCTGCACTCTACCCGGCATGGGGCAAGTGGCTGGCCGATCTCGAATATGAGGTAGTTTCCAAGCACGGCTTTGGCTGGGGCGCGCCCTTCACCAAACATCGCGATGTTTGGCAAGCCGATCTTTTCCAGCCGATGTGCAAAGACTGCATTGCGAGGGCGGCATGACATCTTGCCCCACCATTCGCTTTGACATCTTCATTGCAGGCGATCTTGATCAAGCCAAGCAAGTCTGCCGCGAGTATTGCTTCGACGTTGGTCTCTGCGTCACCATCGAACCAGTCACCTACATCTATACGGGCGGCGAAGAAGCGGGCGTTCGCATCGGTCTGATCAATTATCCACGCTTCCCAAGCGACGAAGCAACGCTGCTAGAAAATGCCGTGAAACTAGCCGTTCAACTGATGAATAGGCTTAGCCAGCACTCATACAGCATCGTCGGTCTGGAGAAGACACATTGGTTTTCGCGTCGAGAGAGGGCGGCATGATCACAGATGGTCGCGAGCGTGGCGCATGGCGTCAAACCCCCTGGTTTCTAAGAACCTTTGGTTGGCCACCCTATCGCAGGCCGATCTACGCGGATTGGCGGATCGGTGGCGGCTTTGATGGCTGGGATTACCGGCAATGCACATTCCCATTTTGCTCTTGTGAGCAGCCTGAGCCCCTCCCCAACCGCAAGCCCGATACCGCGATAGATGGAGAACATAGAGATGAGCCAGAAGAAAGACGACTACATGCGCGGCTACAAGGACGGCTTCAAGGATGGCCTGTCATCTCCTGTTCGCGCTCCCGCTCAGGAGCAATCGGCAGGGAAACCTCATGAAATTGCCAGTCTGCTCCTGAGCGGGAGCACGCTTAAGCCATGCACGAAGCACCCTGATCGCTACTGCAACTGCGAAGGTTTTGTTCCCGCTTGCTGGGATGGACAGGGAACTATCGCAGTACAGGGAACCGTCGCCAAAGATACGGCAAACACTGGCACAGCGATCCCCTCCCCAACCGCAAGCCCGATACCGCGATAGATGGAGAACACCGTGACCGAGGCGAAGCAGATACACGAGATCGGCCCTGACGGCGAAAGCACCGCGAAGTGGGCAATCCGCGAACCAGGCTTTTTGGGAAGCCTACAGCAGCTTACGCGATGCGCTCGGTGCGGATGCAATCTGCCCCCGACGAAGCCTAATGAGACACGCCACTTCTGCGACATCTTCAAGCCCACGCTGCACATCGTTTGCGACGAGTGTTTCGAAGCGTTGCCGTCCTAGCCCACCCATCAACACCACTCGCAGTCGCACAGTCGGCGGCTTCACCAGAGAGAACACGATGAACGACTTTTCCGTAGAATATGATTTTGAAGACATCGAGATCGAGGAAGACGGCGTTTACTTCGGATCGTTCTGGGGAACAGCCGAGCTTGCCTTGAACGACCCGCGCGACGGCGACTTCTACGTCAAGCATATCGCCATCGACGGACAAAAGCGAGAGCGCCAGACGCTCAAGGGCTACAGCTTGTCCGTCATGAAGCGCACTGACGCGGCGCTGCTGCTGCCGTGGCCGGCGAAGGACAACACCTCCTTCAAGGCCCGTCTGTTCCGCAAGATCGAGGCGGCACTCTACGCCAGCCAGGATGCGCGCGAGCGGTTTGCTGGCGAGCTGGAGGCTGCGTGATGGAACGCAAGGTTATCACGTCGCACATCTTTCCGCCCATCCCTGTCAGGTGCTTCGACTGGTGCGCCTGGTTCGATGATCTCGGCGCCGACTGCAGCCCCTATGGCTATGGCCGCACCGAGGAAGAGGCGATCGAGGACTTGCTCGAAAATTTTGGTGAGGAGGACTGACATGGACATCCTCGAAACAGCCCGCCTGCTCCGGTTCCAGACCGAATGGGAAAGGCGCTGGCACTATTACGAGACGCTGCTCACCGCTGGCATCGACGCCGAGGAAGCGCAACGCATCATCGATGATGTCGAAGCAGATCGAGCCGAAGAGGAGTTCCGCCATGCAGCGTGATCAGCAAGTGGAAGTCATGGACGTGCCCCAGGATGGCTATGGGGCCGGGTTCATCGAGCACAGCATCAGAAGCAGCTACCGCGATCTTTGCCGCATCATCGGCACCGAAAACGCAAGGGCGACCGTGACCGAGATCATGGACGCCGAACCCCGCAAGAGGATCACGATCGATGGCTAACGTTCCAGAAGTCTACGCGGCGATCCGCGATGTCATGGCCGACATCGGTCAGACCGGCATCACCAAGAGCCGCAAGAACCAGCAGCAGGGTTACAACTTCCGCGGCATCGATGATGTCTACAACGAACTGAACTCGCTGCTTTCGAAGCACAGCCTTGTCATCGTCCCGCGCATTCTAACCCGCGACGTGGCGGAGCGCCAGACACAGAAGGGCGGCGCGCTGTTCTATGTCACGGTGGAAGCCGAGTTCGATCTGATCAGCGCCAAGGACGGCTCGAAGCATACCGTCCGCACACTTGGCGAGGCAATGGACAGCGGCGACAAGGCCACCAACAAAGCCATGTCGGCAGCCTACAAATACGCCGCGATGATGCTGTTCTGCATCCCGACCGAGGGCGACAACGACGCGGACTCGACCACACACGAAGTCGCGGCAAAGCGGCAAGTCGGCTGGAACGCCGCCGGCACCGCGCGCACAGCTCATTCGCTGAAAAAGGAAAAGGTCTGGGACGAGTTCCAGGTGGAGCTTCGCGAGTGCGAGACGATCCCGGTCCTGTCGAAATTCACTTTCGACTGGGCAGCCAAGATCGAGGCAGACAAGTGGCCCGAGAGCTGGAAGGAAGTCGCCCGCGAGGAAATTCAGAAGCGCCGAGCTGCCATCCTGAATGGCGCATCAGACGAAGACGTATTCCCCGGCGATCGGCCCTCAAACGGCCAGCACATTCCCACCTTGCAAGCAGGATGAACAAGAGAAGGGCGGCGGGGCTTCGGCTCTGTCGCCCGGAAAGGATAACCATGGCACAGACTTGCATTCTTCGAGGCTCCTCGCAGCGCGCCTTGGCAAAGCAGCTTATCGACCGCGCGCCGGTTAATGCCATCATCACCATCCGCGAGATGACGCGCAACGTTGACCAGAACGCGAAGTTTCACGCGATCTGCTCCGATCTTGCACGGTCGAGTTTCGCGTGGGCCGGCAAACGCCGGAATGCCGAGGAGTGGAAAGTCCTGCTGGTTAGCGGCCACACGGTAGCGACGAAAGGCCAAGTTGAGATCGTTCCCGGCCTAGAGGGCGAGTTCGTCAACGTTCGCGAAAGCACGTCTCGCATGAATGTTTCGAGAGCATCCTCACTCATCGAATACGCCGTGGCTTTTTGCGCCAGCCACAATGTCGCACTCAGCGACGATAGCCACCAGGAGGAGAAAGCAGCGTGAACCGCAACCGTGTGTACGACCTCGCAGGGCGGATGAGTTCGCTCCTTGAGGGTGAGAGGAGCGAGGATGCTGGCGCAGCGCTCGGCGTGCTTGTCGGCGTGTTCATGGCCGGGCTTGGCGGAAGAGAGAAGCAAATACGCGAAGGCATTCAGGCGATCTGCGCCGATGCCGAAGATGCGGCAATCAAGATCCATAGGGCACGGCAATGACACAAGATGATCTAGCAGAGAAGGTCGAGTTCGTGGCCAAAGCCATGTTCCCTTCGATTTGGGCGTGGGAACCGTCGGGCATCGTGGACAAGAGCGACAACGAGGCGGCCAAGTATCAAGCGAGAGAGAGGGCGCGATTGGCTATCGAAGCCATCGAAGCTATCGCGCGGGCCGATAGGACTGGACCATGACCGCCGCCGGCAAGCGTATGATCAAGGCGGCGAAGGGGTTGAGGTCGGCAATAAACATGACGGCTGACGAATGCCGCCAGCGCCTGGAGGCGGAAAAGCGAAGCCGCAATTGCCTGCCACAAGATATCAGCTACTGGCAATTCTGGATCGACTTCCACGAGCGCGGTCAGGAATACGCCGAACGGAATCTGCGGATCATGCCCGTCTCAGATGGCGAGGCTCTAGCGCTCGCTGCCGACTTCGAACGGATGGAAGGCGGATATGTGAAGGGGGATGGGTGATGGGATGGGCCGTTCGCCGACCCGAAACCGCTTTCAGCCTGTCACCGACCGACAAGAAGCGACCGGCAAAGAAGGACGCGAGCTATCTGAAGTGGCTGCATGAGTTGCCGTGCCTGGTGACTGGAACGCGGCCCGTCGAAGCCTGCCATGTCTCCTATGCCGATCCTCGCTACGGGAAACGCGAACGGGGCAAAGCCGAGAAGGCCGACGATCGTTGGGCTGTGCCTCTTTGCCCCTCAGAGCATCGCCGGCAGCACTCCATGGACGAGCGCGCCTATTGGGCATCGGTAGGCATAGACCCGCTTCAGGTTGCCTTGGCGCTCTACGGCGTGAAGGGCGACAACACCATGGCAGAGATCATCATTCGAAACGCGAGGACCAAGCCATGACCCCCGAACAAGTCTCAAGCGATCCGGTACAGCCCACACGCGATCTGGAGGCGGAGATAAAGGCAAGAGCAGCGGCTGTCCTTTGTGAAGCGGGAACATTATGCGGATGGCCTGCGCCGAACTGCAACGCGCGGGAAGGCGCGGAGGCGTTGTACCAAGCTGGCCTTCTCGCCGCCCGTTCCGCACCGGGAAAGGCGGTGGACACGCCTCGCGCTATCGCCTGTGATGAAGACAACATGCCCGAGCGTATTTGGGCCGGCGACTTTGACGAAAGCGGCTTCGGGCATTGCGTCGCCGGTATGCAAGGCGGCCTCTACGCCGAGTATGTCCGTGCTGATCTCGCATCCGTCACAGCACCATCAGGAGCGGAGCCTACCGCCGACCAAGAACTGCAAGAGGTTGCCGATGGCGCTTGGGGAGATGGTCCTATGCGTCGCCGCGCCGCGTTCGTTGAGCTCGAACGTCGAGCGACAGTCGAGCGTGCCAACGCTGCAGCCCCGCAGGCGGTACCGGCAGAGGATATCGCGGTGCTGATCCAGCGGCTACGGGATCGCGCTTCCGGCTACCGATCGAGCCGATTTCTGACCATACCGTCTGGACTGCTCGACGAAGCCGCCGCCGCGCTCACCCTTCTCGCCGCGTGTTTGCGCCGCGAACGAGAATGCTACGAGCACTCCGAAGCCGAAGCCTCAGATCTGCGCAGGAAGCTGGAGGAGGCAGACAGGCGCATCGCGAAGCTTGAGGCCGATCTTGCCTTCGCCGACGAGCAGTCTGCCAAGGTCGAAGCGCTCATTGAACCGCATGTCAAATGGGATGAGCCGCAGACGCATGAGGCAGGCGCCATTCGCATCTGTGCCATGCGTGACGGCCCGTGCCCTCATGGCCTGCATTGTCCATACGTGGGAGACAGCTACATGGGCTATCCATGTAAGGAAGGCTGGAATGGCGCCCTCGCCGCATCCCCCTCCGCACAGACCGATGGAGGCGGGGATGGCCGCTAACCGCATAGAGGAAGAAGCCTGGCGAGACGCGGCCATAGAACAGCAGAAGCGCGCGCAGAGATCTGAAGCTGAGGCCAAGCGACTCAAGGCCGAACTCTCCCGCAGCAGAGAGGCAGAGAAGCGGCTTAGGGAGGCGCTGGAGCCGTTTGGAAAGGCGCTGGATGTGCTTGGCAGGAACAGGCACGAGCTTCACGACAAAGAGACCATCAGGGGATACGGGCCTGACCTAGCCATCACCATGGGCGATCTCCGCCGCGCCCTCGCCACAGTAGAGGGGAGAGAGACGTGAGCCGGCGCGAGATCACCGATGACGATGTTGCCAGGCTGACGAAGATCCTGAAGGATCGCGGGCCGGGCAAGGTCCACAAGATTACTCTTGCGGCAGGAACGGGAGAGATAACTGTCAGCCGGCTGCCGACAGAGTTCATGGTCCACCATCGTGACGGCGCGGAGGTGGACGGCTGGATCTATTTCGTTCGCGCTGGCGAATTCGTGAAGATCGGGTTTGCCAAGGAAGTGGCCGATCGCCTTCCCCGACTCCAGACTGGCTCCCCAGTCAAACTGGAACTGCTCATGGCGATCGAGGGCAAAGCATCTCTGGAACGAGACTTCCACAGGAAGTTTGCCAGCCTCCGGGCACATGGAGAATGGTTCACCCTAGACGGTGCACTTTCCGCCTATCTTGATCGGTTCTGCCTTCGTCAGCAACGGGAGATGGCGGGATGAGCCCTGTGGAAACGGCGCACAATATTCTGGACCGCGCCATGTCGCCGGAAATGGCAGTTGCGCGTCTAGCCGATCTCGGCTTGCATATCTCAGAACGGGCGCTGCGCAAGAAGGCGCGCGACCTTGGCGCCTGCCGCGTGTTCGGGAAGGCAATGATCCTTCTGCCTGAGCATCTGGAAATTCTTCTGGAGGAACCATGCCGCTCAAACTCTACGATCGCAACGGCATCTGGTGGTACAGGGGTACGGTTGCCGGACGACGGCTACACGAAAGCACTCGAACGGCTGACAAAAAGACGGCAGAGCGCATCGCCAACCGGGCAGAGGCAAGGGAGTTCAAACGTGACCTTGATGGCCCGGCGTCGATCCTGACGTTCGGTGCAGCTGCGGCACTCTATCTCGATGCCGGCCGATCTGATCGCTTTCTTGAGCCTGTGTTGAACCACTGGAAGAACACACTGGTCAAGGACATCACGCCTGGAGCGATCAAACTGGCAGCGATCAAGGTTTACGCGCAAGCTGGGCCGGCGACGCGAAACAGGCAGTTCATCACACCCACGGTCGCCGTTATCAACCATGCGGCGACCTTGGATCTATGCACCGCGCTGACGAAGGTCGATCGCTTCTCCGTGCCAAAGAAGCGCCGGGACGAAGCCGACTGGAAATGGGTCGAAGCTTTCGCTGCCGAGGCGCCAAAGAATCTCGCCGCGCTCGCCAAGTTCGGTCTGCTGACCGGATCACGCATCAGCAATATGACCGACCTGGAATGGAGCGCGGTGGACTTCGAACGCCGCGAGGCCGTTCTATGGCAGACGAAGAACGGGGACGATCATGTCGTCCACCTGCCGCCGGCTCTTATTGTCGCACTCGCGAACCTGGAAACGGATCGCAAGGGAAAGGTGTTCGGCTACGCCAGCAGGCACAGCATCAAGTCGGCGTGGAATGCCTCGATCAAGCGCGCGAAGATTCGCGAATTGACGCCGCATGCGCTGCGTCACGGCTTCGCTACGGGCCTTCTGAGGGCCGGCGTCGATCCAGTGACGGTGGCATGGCTTGGAGGCTGGGAAAGCGCGCAGCTCGTGGTCGATACCTATGGGCATGCGATGAAGGACCGGACGGTCACAAATCGCCTTACTGGCCCACTGCTGCACCAGCAGCAAGAGTCTGCGTCAGAATTGCTAATGAAAACAGGATGATATATAAAAAGAGCGCGCCCTTACCAAGGGAGTGCTCTACCACTGAGCTACCGCAGCAACGGGCG
>NZ_RZSN01000001.1:0-68089 GCF_003997315.1 Mesorhizobium sp. M1A.F.Ca.IN.020.04.1.1 | reverse complement strand
CTGGCCCACTGCTGCACCAGCAGCAAGAGTCTGCGTCAGAATTGCTAATGAAAACAGGATGATATATAAAAAGAGCGCGCCCTTACCAAGGGAGTGCTCTACCACTGAGCTACCGCAGCAACGGGCGTCTGAATAACCGCAGACGCCTTGAATTGCAAGGCGTAGCGGCCCCCTTTCACACCCTGCGCGGTTTTGGCCCGATGTTGCCAATGTGGTTCCAACCGGGCTCGGAACGTGCTCCAGCCCACACCGGTCGGCCGAGAGCTACACCGTTTTTGTTGCCGGATCGTTGTCAGTTTGGATACGAATTCGAATAGCGCTCCGTACAGAGGTTTTTCGCACCCCCGCCCTTCAACTCACTACCTGCGAAGGCCTGTCGCGCGTCCTTGCCCGTCCCCGTGGCGAATAGACACCCGTCTTTACCCCCCCGGAATCCCCTCATGATAGGAGATGGCGGTGCTGGGCGCGCTGCTTTGGGCGCTGCGTCACGATTTGAGCGTGCAAATGAACTCGGAGACGGCCACGCGAGTGGCGCAGAGGTCTGGAACGCGCCCACTAGAATGCTGGCAAGAAGCAGCCTGTCTCCAGCAAACGGTCCAGGCTGAATAAAAACGGGGCCACGAATCACTGCGTCGTCGGATCGCCCTTCAGTATCGTCTCCAGCTCGTCGGGCGGCGGTTTGCTCGTTTTCCCCTCGACCGCCGCAATAGGTGCGCTGACCGCCGTTGCCGCGGCGTTGCCGATCGTGTCGACCGTGCCGGCAACCACAAGGCCCAGTTCGTCGCCAATGCCCACCCTCGAATCCGTCAGGGTCTGGCTGGAAGCGAGTTGGGCCCCAAGCAGCTGCACTATCTCAGGACTTTCGGCAAACTTGCTGTGGTTCAAGCTATCTGCGGTCTTCACGTTGGTCAGATCGAGAACCGTTATGCCGGCCGCCTGCAACTTCGATTTATACGGCTCCTTTGACGGATCAGCCTGTCCTACCCGATCGACATTGCCTGCAATGAGGCGCGAGACAGCCAGCGCTCGATCGTCCCGCGAAACCGTGATGGTGAACTTCGGCTTATGCGATCCAAGTTCGGTCCACTGACGACCAAAGACGTCCACATCGAGATCGGGGGACGCAAGGATGACGTTCCTGATCTTGGGCGAAACCCGTCCGTCCTCCAAAGCCATCTGCCTCAACGATTCCATTGCGAGCCAGGTGCCCATCGAGTGTGCCATGACCGTGACATCCGTCACGCCGCGGTCGTCGGCCAGGGCCTTCAACGTCCGCTCGAAAGCGGTGCGCGAGAAATTGGTGCTCTCCTTGTCGTAATTGTAGCCGAGCACGCTGGCGCGCGACGGCCACGTAAAAAGGACTGGCACGACGTTCGCGCGCGAGTCATGCACAAACTGCGCGAAGCGAAACACCGAATCCTCATATCGATTGTTGAAGCCGTGGACGAAGACGAAAACACGGCCGTTTGAATTGTGGGCATGCAGCCATTTGTGGGCTTCGGGAACCGACAGGCTCTTCGCGGCAACGACGGCGAAGTCCTTCTTGGGATCGGGCGGCAGCTTTTTCGGCCATTCGACCGTGCCAGGCGCACGGTTCGGCGGGATCGAGATGGTGAGGTCAGTCAAGGAAAGCGCCGGGCTGCGCTCGCCTGTAAACAAGGTCGCGGGGTCGCCGGAAGGTTTGCGGCTGGTCGCCACCAACATCGTCACATCGGAGGCTGCCGGCGAAACCAGGTTCGCGGGGATGGGCGCCAGAACGCCTTCGGGTCCTGTTCCACACGCTACTAGCGTAAGGAACAGAGCCGATATACTTCCGACAGCCCGCCTATGTGAAGGTTTAGACCGTGACATTATTCAGCCTTTGCGGATGCGTTCGCGCGATGGCGCCGGTAGAGCGCGGGGGCAGGTCGTCCCTCACGACAGACGTACAATGCAACGAAAGCCAAGGTGGCAGGTGGAGGTATCCACCGGTTGCGCCATGCGGGCGGCCGGGCGGTAACGGCGGCAGTAACTGGGGGCGCACAGGAAGGACCCGCCCTTGGTCACCTTGCGCGGTATCCTGATGTCGGGCGTCAGCGGGTCGTAGCTCGCGTCCCGCTCCCCGCCGCGCGGGTCGTCCATCGCGCAACAGGGGCTCTCGATCCGGCGGTGCTCCTGATACCAATCGGCAGTCCACTGCCAGACATTGCCGGCCATGTCATAAAGTCCATAGCCGTTTGCCGGGAACGAGCCGACCGGCGCGGTCCATTCGTATCCGTCCTCACAGTCGTTGCGATAGGGAAACTCGCCCTGGTAGGTGTTGGCCATATGCTGGCCACCTGGGGTCAGTTCGTCACCCCATACGAAGTCGGCCCCGTCCAGCCCGCCACGCGCGGCGAACTCCCACTCGGCCTCGGTCGGCAGCGTCTTTCCTGCCCAGCTCGCATAAGCTTGTGCGTCTTCATATGCGATGTGCACGACAGGGTGGGTGCCGAGCTTCTTGATGCTACTGGCAGGCCCGCGCGGATGCCGCCAGTTTGCTCCCCGAACGTAAGCCCACCAGCTGTAGTGATTGTTGCGATCGATGCCGCGCGAGGGCCTGACGAACAAGGCTGAGGCCGGCGCCAACGATTCTGTACTAGCCCCAGGATAGTCCGCGGCATCTGCTGGGCGCTCCGCTAGCGTGACATAGGCGGTCGCCTCGACGAAGCGCCTGAACTCGGCATTCGTGACCGTGGTGCGATCCATCCAGAAGCCGCCGACGACGACGCGATGCGCCGGCGCCTCTTCCGGATAGTGGTTGTTCGAGCCCATCAGGAATTCGCCGCCGGAGATCCAAAGCATATCGCCATTTGACGAAACCGCCGGCTTTGCGGCAAGCCGCGCCTCAGTCATCGGCTGGTCTCCTCTGACTGGCAGAGCGCACCGCCTGTCAATCCCCCGCGGCGAACATTTCTTCTGGGCTCGGTGTCACCAGCGGCGTGAAGTAGGTCAGCCGCACGGCTTCCATCAGCAACAGCGGGGGTTTCATCTGGGTTGCGAGCTCGGTGATCCTTGCCTGCAACACCTTGACTTTATCAGGATACTTGTCAGCCAGATTGGAGGCTTCCGATTTGTCCTCGGCCAAATTGAACAGCTCTGTCTTTTGCGGCAGGGTTGCCGACCATAACAGTTTCCAGTCGCCCTCGCGCACCGCGCCAGCCATCGGATCAACATTGTAGACAATCTCAGTGCGCGGCGACGGTTTTCCATCGCTGATCGCCGGCCACATATCCATGCCGTCCAGAGGTTTGTCTTTGCCAGGCGTGGCACCAGCCAGCCCAGCCAGTGTCGGCAACATATCGACGACATGCATAAGGCCGTTGAAGGCACCGGGCTTGATCTTGCCAGGCCAGTTCATCAAGGCAACCGAGCGGGTGCCTCCCTCATAGAGGGTGCCCTTGCCGTCACGGTAGGGGCCATTATCCGCCGGCAGCTTGCCGTTTACCTTGGAGTCGCCTGTAAACATCGAGTTGGTGACACCGCCGTTATCGCTCATGTAAACGATCAGAGTATTGTCCCGAATCCCCTTCTTCTCGAGGGCGGCGACGACATTTCCGACCTCGTCATCGATCACGGAGATCATGGCGGCATAGGCTCTTCGGTTCTCGTCGGCAATATTCTTGTTGCGGTCGAGATATTCCTTCGGAGCCTGGAAAGGCGTGTGAGGCGCGGTGAACGCGAGATAGAGGAACAGCGGCTTCTTCTGATCGTGAGCGTTGATGACCCGGACAGCTTCTTGACCGAACAGGGTGTTGTCGAACCCCGGTTCCTTCAGCGGCCTGTTGTTCCTGTACCAGTCCGCGATACCGTGCGAAGCATGCTTGAAATGGTCGATCTCGCCGACCGTTGCTCCGTAGAATGAATCGAATCCACGTTGTTTCGGCCAGAAGTCCGTCTTGGCATGGCCAAGGTGCCATTTGCCGCTCATCGCCGTTCTATAGCCCGCATTTCTAAGGATTTGCGGGAGAAGAGTTTCGTCAAGGGGAAGGCCATAGGTTCCCGCGGCGGGGACAACGCCAACCTGCATGCCATAGCGTAGAGGGTAGCGGCCGGTCATGAGGGCGCAGCGCGTTGGCGTGCACATCGGCTGCACGTAATATTCTTCGAGCTTCGCCCCCTCTGTGGCAAGCTTGTCGATGTTGGGCGTCTTGATGTCCGAGCCATGATAGCCAACGTCTTTCCACCCTTGGTCGTCCGTAACGATGAAGACGATGTTGGGCTGCGAGGGCTGGGCCGCCGCAGTCTGGACGCCGGCGAGGCCGGCGAGTGCTCCTGAAACGCCGGCAGGAGCGGCAAACCGTGTAACCGCTACCGCTGTACCTGCCAGCAATGCGTCGCGCCGCGTTATTTTGTGGCTGATACTGGCTTCAGCCGAGAAGTCACGATCGTTGCTCATGTTGTGCCCCTGCCCTGCAAATTCGTACCGTTCCACTCGAAGCATGGCATGCCTGAGCCGATCACTCCGCCCGGAATCCAAAGAGACAGCCCAGACGCCCTGGCATCGACGACCGACTTGCTTGCTATGGGAGGCTCGCCAGCCGAGCGCTGGCCCACAAAGCACGATTGTTGCGGGGCGTTCGATGTCCCCTGCGCACCTTTCCTGGAGTGGTCCCGCCTGTTCATGCTCCCAACTCGCCGTTGGTCGGCGATGCGCCCGCGCTGTCTGGTCTCGCGCCTTCTGATTAAGCTATGGCTAATACAACTGTACTTCTATCCACTTTGCGCAAAGGACAGTATTTTTTGGCCTCCTGGGCGCCTGAATCGCGCACAACGATGGGCCGCTCAGCCTAGACTAACCTGCCTCAGCCAAACCAGAATCGCTCTACTTCGGCTCCCTTCCAGGCTTCGAGGGACGACGCTTTCAGACCTTGGCCCGAAGTCGGTACACCATTTTAGCTATGGCAACGGAAGTAGTCCGGCACTAAAACCCAGACGCCGCCGCGAACCGACGACTTCCTAACAGTCCTCTATTGGGCGGCGGCGAATTGATAAGTGAATCCCAACATCGGACCCTGCTGAGTGAGTTTGTTCACGAAGCCGTCGTGGCTATAATTGTCGTGGACGGCCCGATAACCGACGAACATCGACATCTTGTCGTTGAACCGGTAGCCGGCACCGCCCATCACATCCCACATCGATTTGGATCCCGCGCCGAAACCGCCGACGAGAGCCCAGCCGGCGAGGTAAATCCCATTGCCGACATCGGCCTTGATTTTGGCGCCGATCACCGGGTCAACCCACGTATCGCCGTCACTCGCCGAGTTGCCATCAAGCGCGCCGCCATGAAAGTCGAAATTGTTGTCGACCGACCAGAGGCGGGCGCCGGCCACCAGGTCGAAATTCGTCCCACCGTGGTAGTAGACGCTGTAGCCACCGAGTGCGGTCCCCATGAAGGTGCTCACCGTGGCGTCGATGTTGGAGGCGAGTATTCCTCTCGGGGTACCTATGTTGGCGTCGAGCTTGGCGTACACTATGTCCGTGCTGATTGTGAAAGGACCGTTGCGAGCTTCCGTAAGACCCATGAACCCGAATTGGAGGTTGTTCAGCACGTCGCTGAAGCTTACGTCGACATTTTGAGGCGGGAATCCGAAGAGGCCGCTTTCGCCCTTGATCCCCGATGCCCACAGATATGGGGCGACAGTGAAGGTCCAACCTTGCTCTTGCTGCTTGTCAACATCTGCAGCGAGCGCGTTGGCTGCACAAAGCATCAACGCTCCCGACGTTCCCAAGGCAGCTAAACGAAATGTGTTCATGGTCATCCCCATTTAGCCGTCTTTGCAGCCCAATCATCTTTAAGCGGAGTGGTCCACTTCGGTTGTGATGAACCCTCGCTTTGCGCGCGCTGTCAATTAAGCCGCACGTGATATCCCCAGTCGCCGCTCGCCGGCCACATTGGCGCGCGAGTTGATTTCCCGCAATTTACCTTTAAGCTACTTCTAATATGGTCGTCCTTCTATCCACTTTGCGCAAAGGACGTGATTTTGTCTCCGTGGCCTCCATCGCCTTCGTACAGGGATGTGCAACTTGGCCCTGACGACCTTACCAGCGCCGCCTCTGGTCTGCCGGTGAAAATAGACAGGCTTTCGCCCGGCTACCTTCCCTCCCGCATCCGGCAAATCCAGTCCCCGGGCAAGTGGGCGCTGGACTTGCCAGAATTCAATTGCGCATTCCGCGCCAGTGGCGGTTTTGATCCCGGCTCTGCGGCGCTAGTGGCTATCGAACGTGCCTGCGGTTCCACAATATGCGGCATCCCGCTCGAAGACGACTTGATCCTGGCAATCCCCGCCGGCACGAGCGTGACGGCAACGGTTCGCCCCGGCCTCACCTACGCAGTCGCCATGGTTCCGACCACGACCTGGATGGAGGTCCAGTCGGTTGCCGCGGGAATGCTCCTCGAACAGATCAGCGATCGCCCGGCGGCAGTCCGGCTCGCCACCGACCAATCGCGAAGAATCCGAGGCCAAATGAAGTCGTTAGCAGATCGCCTCGGAAGAGTTGCAGCTGGTTCGGTTCTGCCGGAGCAGCCTCCAACTGCGATCATGGAATATCTAGGGGTAGTGGCCGACGCCTTCGCTGGGGATAGGCGTGGGACTGGGACAGCCGCCTCGGTGAAACGTCACATTAGACAGGCGTCGGCGGCCGAAGATTTCATTCGCGCTCACATCCGGGAAGACATCCCGATTGTTCGACTCTGCAAGGAAATCGGTGTCAGTCGTCGACAGCTCGAGTACGCCTTTCGCAGCACGTTCGCTGTAACCCCCCTCGAATTCATCAGAGCGCTCCGCCTCAACGAAGCCAGACGGCTCCTTACCACGGCACGTTCTAACGGCTTGAGTGTTACAACGATTGCCATGGATGTGGGGGTCACTCATCTAGGCCGCTTCGCGGCGAATTATCGCCTGTTCTTTGGCGAATCTCCCAAGGAAACGCTTCGGCGTGCCGGACGATCGTGAACCGAAGTTAACTGCGCCGCAGCGTCGTCATTGCAAGCAGTTTGATGGAGTTTTGCGCAATCCGGATAGAAGTCGCGCCTGCGAATTAGTACTTTCAAAGTTGCTAATCTAGATCTCCGGCCCCGCAAGGTTGCAAGCGGACCAGTTCAGTTTCGGCTCGGCACAGGGTTGCGTCTGGCACGTGGCTGTATTCGACCGGAAACATAAGGGCGGGGAGCGGTGATGGTAGGGTATAGAATGATAAGACCTGGCCTGAGATTGACCGGCGCCGCCGAAATCGTCGTCGCCTTCATGTTCGCGGGGCTCGCCGACGTCCTCGCACCCTTTGCCCCTTTCGTCGGCGCTGCGCATGCGAAAGTAGGCCGTCCGCTCACGCCTGGCAGCGTCGCAGGAGTTGCGAGGCGGACCACGCGCCGAACGATCCGCCGTTCGACTATTTACGTGACCAGGCTCCCGGCAGCTTGTGTGAAAACCTCGATCAACGGCACCGTGCTGTGGCACTGCGGCAGCACCTACTATCAGCCCTACCAAGGGCGCTATGTCGTCGTCTATATTCATTGAATGGCAAGCTGCTCCGAAGCAATGACTCGACGATTGCGCGCCAGCAATCTGGCGCGCATTGTGCAGGGTCTTGAAGATCTGGCGGCGATACTGGTCCTACTTGCCAGGCCGCTCATCCTTGCGGCCGCCTTGGCCGGTCCGGCACTGGCGCAGACGCCGGGGACCGTCCCACCCGAAAAGGTCAAACAACTGTTCGAGCTTCTCGACGATCCGTCGGTGAAGGCCTGGGTGGCCGAACAACGAAATCAGGCCGCCGGGTCAGCCGGAGCGCCTGCCCCGGCAGGAGCTTCGCCGGTCGGCGCATCGTCCGAACCCCAGGCTGCACCGGGCCAGATGAATACGATGGCATCCTCGATGCTTGATCGGATCAAGCATCATGTCGAAAGGATCGTGCAGACGTTGCCCCTGCTGCCAGGGCAGTTCGCGCGCGTTCAGGCAAAGACCATGGAGGATATGTCCAGCAGGGGGCCAGCGGGCGTGCTTCTGCTGATCGCGATTTTCATCGCGGCCGGCGTGGCGCTCACCTGGGCAACATACAAGCTGACCCGTTCATTTCGTCTTTGGATTATCGCGCAACCGAAGGATACGCCCATTGGGCGAGCCAAGAAGATTGGGAGTCGCGCGCTTTATTCCAGCCTGCTGATCATCTCGTTCGCATTGGGCAGCGCCGGCGCGTTCATGTTGTTCGACTGGCCAATGCTTATCCGCGAGATTGTGCTGACATTTCTGATGGCGGCAGTCGTTACCTGGGGTGTTCGCCTGTACGCCATGGCCATGCTCGTCCCTTCCTTCATGAAGGTCGAGAACGCCGTTGAGGTTCGTGCTTTGCCGATCACCAACGAAGCGGCTGACCATTGGTCCTATTGGCTGCCCCGGATCGCCGGCGTCTTCGCCTTCTTCGGCGCCGCGTTCATCCTCTTGCCGGGTCTCGGCATCGATCGCGACGGAATGATGGTCCTGTCGCTGGGCGCCGATTTCGTGCTCCTGCTGCTCCTGCTGCTTGCCGTGTGGCGTCGGCCGAGACTGCGGCGAGACGGTGCGCACCACACGGCAACTACATGGCTGTTGACTGCTTATTTCGTCCTTCTATTCCTGGAGCGCATCGCTGGCCTCTATGGAATCTTCTGGTTCACCTTCGCCGCATTCTTCCTGCCTTTGGCAATCGTGGTGACACAGCGCGGGGTCAACTTCGTCCTGCGACCGGGCTCCGAAGATTTCGGCCGACCCACTATCCCGGCGGTGACGATCGCTGTCGTCGACCGCGGAATCAGGATGATCTTGATCCTGGCGGCGGCTTACGTTCTCGCGCATGTCTGGGGCCTGAACATGCAGTCCATGCGCGACAGCGATACGACGACGACGTTGATTTTGCGCGGCTTGATCAATGTCGTGGTCATTGCCCTCGCAGCCGATTTCGGCTGGTCGATCATCAAAGCTTTGATTGAGCGAAAGCTGGGCATCGAAACACCGCACGCGGTGATCGGAGACGAGAATGCTCCGATCTTCGATCCGCAGCAGGCGCGGCTGCACACGCTCTTGCCGATCATCCAAAACATTCTGCTCGCAGTCATCATCGTGATGGCGGTGCTGATGATGCTCGCCTCAATGGGAATTGAGATCGGCCCGCTGATCGCCGGCGCCGGGGTCGTCGGTGTCGCTGTGGGGTTTGGGGCGCAAACCGTCGTCAAGGACATCATTTCGGGCGTGTTTTTTCTGCTCGATGATGCCTTTCGTGTTGGCGAATACATTACATCAGGCCGTTATATGGGCACGGTGGAGAGCTTTTCCCTGCGCTCGGTGAAGCTGCGCCACCATCGTGGCCCGCTGTTCACAATACCTTTCGGCGAACTCGGAGCCGTCCAGAACCAGAGCCGCGACTGGGTGACCGACAAATTCAACATCACCGTTGGCTACGACACCGATATCGATTTCGCTCGCAAACTGATCAAGCGCGTCGGCCTTGAGCTCGCGGAAGATCCCGAGTTCAAGCCCTGGGTGCTCGAACCGATCAAGATGCAGGGCGTGCAGGAGTTCGGCGAGTACGGCATCGTATTGAGGGTCAAGGTCAAGACCATACCGGGCGGCGCCTTCAGCATGAAACGCAAATTCTATGTACGCATCCGCCAGCTCTTCAAGGAGCAGGGCATCGAACTCCCGTTCCCGACCGTCCATGTCGAGGGGCTGCAGAATTCACCTGCGGCAGAGCATGCGCCATCGGCGATCACGCCCGAGTTGAAAATGGCCGTCGCGCAGTCGCACACCAATCGGCGCAGAAGAAAAGCCAGCACAACGGAGTAGAAAAGCTGCCACGCATGCCCAGTGTGACTTTCCGCGCATCGCCGCGCTATAAGCAAGTCATTCGACAAACGCGAGGAGCGACGCTAAGTAGTTTTCCGTAGGGACATAACCGAATTTCGGCATGGCGGGATTTGCGCGATTGCTGTTACCCGGATCAACCGGGACCGCGGTCATGTACGCTCAAGCTTCCGCCAAAATCGAACTGCTCTCATATCTGCCGCGGCAGGGCCCCTCACCTGAGTTCGAAGCCGCGACGGGGCAGCCGGTCTGCTTCTTCCGGGCAGGCAGCGAGATTTACGCTCAAGGCGAAAAGGCGGGCGCGCTCTATCAAATCGAATTCGGCGCCGTGCGCGTTTACCGCCTGCTCGCCGATGGCCGCAGACAGATCAGCGCATTCCATCTGGCGGGAGAGACTTTCGGCTTCGAAGCCGGCTCCACGCACCGCTTCTTCGCCGAAGCAATCAACGGCACCGGCGTGCGGGTCTTTCGCACGCCTGCGGGAACGGATACGTCTCGTCAACTTCTGCCGCTTGCGCTTAAAAGCCTGACACGCGCGCAGGAACATCTTCTCGTGCTCGGCCGTCAGAATGCCATCGAGCGCGTCGCGGCCTTCTTGGTCGAGATGTCGGAGCGCCAGGGCGAGCTCACGCAGGTGGAATTGCCAATGTCACGGATCGATATCGGCGATTATCTCGGCCTCACGATCGAGACCGTCTCGCGCGTCTTCACCCGCCTGAAGGAGAAAGGAGTCATCCGACTGCTCAGCCTGCGCATCGTCGAAATCCTCAAACGGGACACCCTGCTGGCGATGGGGGAATGAACCCCTGCGGCCAATCGCGCGCCCGAGACGACAATGAAAGCGGGTTGGGAATTCTGGGCGTCGACGAATTCCCGGACGGTCCAGTTCAAACCGTCCCAATAACGCCGGGCTATGCGAATAAACGCCCATATCGCATTTGCGTGGTCCTTCTGTCGAATTGACGGGTGCGCTGATTGCATCAGAAACTGCATTAGACGGCGCTCCCTCAATCGACCGGTTGAGAAATCGGGAGCCGTGGCAAACTCTGGGAGGACGAGGATTTGGCCGATCATCATGCCGAAAAGATTCAGGCCGCGATCGCGTCGAACGCGGCGGCGACGTCCGCGCTGGTCGCCTCCTGGCGGCGGTCTTCCAATTTGCATCGGCTCGATCCGGCCGGCCGCGGCCCGGCTCGTTACCTGACGGAGCTGGAATTGGGGCGCGCTCGCCAACGGGTCGAACCGCTCATCCGGGCTGCCCAGCCCAGTCTCGACCGGCTCTATCTTGCTGTGGGTGGCGTAGGATGCTGCGTTCTTCTGGCTGACCGAGAGGGCGTGCCGGTCGAACGGCGCGGCGCGCCGGCCGATGACGAGACCTTTCATTCCTGGGGGTTGTGGACCGGTTCCGTCTGGAATGAGGAAAGCCAAGGCACCAACGGCATCGGCACTTGTCTGGTTGAGCAGCGCGCGCTGACGATTCATCGCGATCAGCATTTTCATACGCGCAACACGGGGCTGAGTTGCACCACCGCTCCGATCTACGATCACAAGGGCGATCTTGTCGCCGCGCTCGACGTGTCTTCCTGCCGGGCCGATCTAACTGAGGCTTTCGCCAATATAATCTCGGTGGCGGTGGTCGACGCATCGCGCCGGATCGAAGCGGAAAATTTCAAGGCTGCATTCCCCAAGGCGCGCATTCTGCTGGCGCCTGTCGGCGACAAAGGTTCCGGAGCGCTGATCGCCGTCGACGCCGACGACCTCGTTGTCGGCGCCACCCGTTCGGCTCGCCTGGCGCTTGGATTTACGCAACAATGTCTCGACAAGCCGATGCCTGCGCGCGATCTGCTCGGTTGGGCGGAGAACCGTCCTGAAGTCCTCGCCGAGGCGGAGCGCAGCGTCCTGCAGCGGGCGCTGGCGCGGGCGGACGGAAATGTCTCGGCCGCTGCCCAGGCGCTTGGCATCAGCCGTGCCACGCTGCACCGCAAGCTCAACCGCTTGGATGTTCACAGGCCTCATTGATCCTTCGAATCCACTCACGACTGTCGCAATTCTGCGACACCTCGCGGCCGCCCGCTGCATTCGACGCGGTGACAAAAGCGACGGAAATCGCAAACCTATCTTCCGAAGCGTCGCATCCCGCGACGTCAGCTTTGGGAGGAAGACACATGAACAAGGTTGAATTCTCACGCTCGATCAAGGCGCCCTTCGACAAACGTTACGGCAACTTCATCCGCGGCAAATGGACCGAGCCATGCTCCGGCCGCTACTTCGAGAACCGCTCGCCGGTGAACGGCCAGCTGCTATGCGAAGTGGCGCGTTCGGATGCCCACGACATCGAGGCAGCCCTGGACGCGGCACATGCTGCGAGGGACTCCTGGGCGCGCACCAGCGTGGCCGAGCGGTCGCTCATCCTCAACCGCATCGCCGACCGCATGGAAGAAAATCTCGATCTCCTTGCCCGCGCCGAAACCTGGGACAACGGCAAGCCGATCCGCGAAACGACCGCCGCCGATCTGCCTCTGGCCATCGACCATTTTCGCTATTTCGCTGGCGCGTTGCGTGGCCAGGAAGGCAGCCTTTCCCAGATCGACGACGATACAGTCGCCTATCATTTCCATGAGCCGCTCGGCGTTGTTGGCCAGATCATCCCGTGGAACTTCCCGCTCCTGATGGCGTGTTGGAAGCTTGCTCCCGCGCTTGCGGCCGGAAACTGCGTGGTGCTGAAGCCGGCCGAGCAGACGCCGGCTGCCATCTTGCTCTGGGCCGATCTTGTCGGCGATCTTTTGCCGCCAGGCGTGCTCAACATCGTCAACGGTTTTGGCCTCGAAGCCGGCAAGCCCCTCGCCTCCTCGCCGCGCATTGCCAAGATCGCCTTTACCGGCGAAACCACGACGGGCCGGCTGATCATGCAGTATGCCAGCCAGAATCTGATCCCTGTCACGCTGGAACTCGGCGGCAAGTCGCCCAACATCTTCTTCAAGGACGTTGTCGCCGAAGACGACGACTTCTTCGACAAGGCGATCGAGGGTTTCGTCATGTTCGCGCTGAATCAGGGCGAGGTCTGCACGTGCCCGAGCCGCGCGCTCATCCATGAATCGATCTACGACACCTTCATGGAACGTGCCCTCAAGCGCGTCGAGGCGATCGTGCAGGGAGACCCGCTCGATCCGGCAACGATGATCGGCGCGCAGGCATCGAGCGAGCAACTGGAGAAGATCCTGTCTTACTTCGACATCGGCCGGCAGGAAGGAGCGGAAGTGCTGACCGGCGGCGAGCAAAACCACCTGCCTGGTGATCTGGCGGGTGGCTACTACGTCAAGCCGACAGTGTTCAAGGGCAACAACAAGATGCGCATTTTCCAGGAAGAGATCTTCGGACCGGTGGTTTCGGTCACGACCTTCAAGGACGATGACGACGCGCTCGGCATTGCAAACGACACGCTCTACGGTCTCGGCGCCGGCATCTGGACACGCGATGGCAATCGTGCCTACCGCTTCGGCCGCGCGATCCAGGCCGGCCGCGTCTGGACCAACTGCTACCACGCCTATCCGGCACACGCCGCTTTCGGTGGCTACAAGCAGTCCGGCATCGGCCGTGAGACGCACAAGATGATGCTCGACCACTACCAGCAGACCAAGAACATGCTGGTCAGCTATAGCCCGAAGAAGCTCGGCTTCTTCTAATCGCCTATCTGGTTCATAGGCGCGGCTTTAGAGAGCCGCGCCTATGAGTGAAGGGTGGGGGAAGCCCATGCAAGCGAAGGTCACTGCAACGCCGGCTGCCCTCGAGCTTGTCGCCGAAATCGTTGCCGAGCATGGTCCGGTGCTGTTCCATCAATCCGGCGGCTGCTGCGATGGCTCGTCGCCCATGTGCTACCCGCGCGACGGGTTCATCGTCAGCGAGCAGGATGTGCTGCTCGGTTATATCGCCGAGATGCCGTTCTATATCGGGGCACCGCAATTCGAGGCCTGGAAGCATACCGATCTCATTATCGATGTGGTGCCTGGCCGCGGCGGCATGTTCTCGCTCGACAACGGACGCGAGAAGCGGTTCCTGACACGCTCCACGATCTGCACTGCTCGAATGTGAAGGGGACAACATCGAACTGCGCGCTCTTTGTCTCAGCGCAACGAGCATCCCGGGAATTGGATGCAACATGCCGCCTCCGAGGTGGAGAAGCGGCATGAAACGGAAACTGGACGACGATGCGACGATGGACGGGATCATGCGCGAGACGCCTGCGGCAATCCGCGTCGTTCTTCAACATGGCATGCTGTGCGTCGGCTGCCCAATTGCTTCTTTTCACACGGTTTCCGATGCGGCACGTGAACATGAGCTTGACGAGGACCAGCTCCGCCGCGATCTGGAGGTGGCCATCGACGCCCGCCGAGTGGACTGAGCATGTCGCACAAAAGTGTGCGGCCGTCTTGCGAGAACGACCTGCATAAAAACAGAACCTAAGCGCCTCGCTCAATCCGCTTCAGCGCGACGCGCGCATTAGCTCCTTGCCGCACGACCCTCGGCGATGACGAGGAGCCGATGCGGCTCGATCACGATGACCCTCTGACGGCCGCTCTTGACCAGGCCCTGATCTTCCCAGGCCGAGAGCAGCCGGCTTACCGTGTGAAGCGTGGTGCCAGTCATTTCCGCGATATCCTGGCGTGAAAGCGGGAAATCGATCATCAGCCCTTCATCGGTCTTTTTCCCCGACTGCTTGATCAGCTTGAGCAACGCATGCGCGACGCGCTGCTCCACCTGCTCGGTTGACATTTCGATGACGCGCGTGTGGGCATCCTGCAATCTTGTTCCCACCGTTTTGTAGGTACTGGCGCTGAAACTTGGAAAGCTCGTCGCGAATGTGGGCCAGAGCTGGCTTGGCCAGGCAAGCACAACACAATCGACGGCCGCGATGGCATTTGCCGGGTAGGTCGTCCGGCCCAACGCGCTGGCGATCCCCATCAATTCGCCCGGGCTGATATATCGCACGGTGACTTCATGCCCGTCCGGGGTCGATTTCACCACGCGCACATGACCGTCGAGCAGCAGGAAGAAGGAATGAGCCTCTTGCTCCTGCTCGAAAACCGGTTGGTCCCTGGCGATCCGCATGGATCTCGCCTGTCCGACAATGCGATCCAGGTCAGCGGCGGCGATCCCCTCGAACACAGACAGTCCGGCAATCAGCGATCGATCAAGGCTTGCCAACTGCCGTTCTCCCAGCTTTCAACAATGCAACGCGCTCAGGCTCCTGACCAGACTTTTGTCATGGACGACGGCCCATCGACAAGTGGAGCCTTCTGTCGCCGGAGACGGCAATTCGCTCTCTTGTTTGCGCTGCCGCAAATTCCATCCTTCAGGCCTCGATAGACAAGCCGGACAGGCTCGCCGCCTGGTTTTCAAAGAGGCACATCATGGCAATTCAGCGTACGCGGCCAAGCACATATCCGGCAATCTTCTCCTACGGGTTTCGGCCCTTCTTCCTGCTGGGCTCGCTGCAAGCCGCTACCGCGATGCTTTTTTGGTTGCCCCTCTACTACGGCCAGCTCGAAACCTTCAGCGCGTTTGCGCCTGTTGATTGGCACATTCACGAATTGCTCTTCGGCTACTTGTCTGCCGTCGTGACGGGCTTCCTGCTGACTGCAATTCCGAACTGGACGGGACGACTTCCCGTTCAGGATCTTCGTCTGCTGGTGCTCGTGCTGCTCTGGATCGCGGGCAGGATCGCCGTGTCCTTTTCGGCGGAGCTCGGGTGGCTGCCGGGCGCCGTCATAGACTGCTCCTTTCTTTTGGCGGTGGTAGCCGCGGCCGCGACCGAAATCGTTGCCGGGCGAAATTGGCGGAATCTCAAGGTGCTCCTACCGGTCGCCATCCTTTTTGCCGCAAACGTCATGTTTCATGCCGAAGCGCACTATCAGGGCATCTCCGACATCAGCCGCCGCCTGGGTCTTGGAGCCGTTGCGCTCCTCATCATGATCATCGGCGGGCGCAAAATCCCCAGTTTCACCCGCAATTGGCTGGTCCGCGAGAACCCCGGTCGGGTTCCCACACCATTCGGCGGATTCGATGTCGGAACGATCGCGCTGTCCGCTGTCGGGCTGGTCGCCTGGACATTTTTTCCCAATAGCATTGCAACCGGCTTTTTGCTGGTTGCCGGAGCGCTGGCAAATGCCGGTAGGATGGCCCGCTGGGCGGGTTACCGGACGCTGTCCGACCCTCTGCTTCTGATCCTGCACGTCGCGTTCGCCTTTGTGCCGATCGGGCTATTGCTTGCCGGACTGGCCGTTTTCGTTCCCGAGACGATACCTGAGATTGCCGGCATTCATGCGTTGGCGGTTGGAGCGGTCGCCGGCATGACGCTTGCAGTCATGACCCGCGCCACCTTTGGCCACACTGGACGCGAATTGCGGGCAAGCCGGGGGACATGCGCGATTTTCATGGCCATCGTTCTTGCTGCCATCCTGCGCATCATCGCAGGTGTTGTGCCATCCTACGCAGTATTCCTTCATATCTCAGCAGCGCTCTGGGTGGCCGCTTTCGTGGGCTACACCGTCCAGTTTGGAGGCATGCTCGTGCGACCGCGCCTCAACGCGCGCCGGAAGAGTGCTTCTTGAATGGCGTGCGGCGATTTTTCGTCGAGCAATTTGAGCCAGCGCAAATCACCAGGACACCTGACGAACTAGAAGGATGCAGCGGTTGAAGCCGTGGTGAACGAAAGAAAGGACTCTCCAATGAAACTGCCCCTTATCGCTGCGGCGATCGCGTTGCTCTCCATCGCTGGCACCGCAAATGCCGAAGAACATGTCGTCCAGATGCTGAATAAGGGTGAGAAGGGCTCAATGGTCTTCCAGCCTGCTTTTGTCCGCGCCGCACCCGGCGACACGATCAAATTCGTTCCGACCGACAAATCCCACAATGCCGAAAGCATCAAGGACATGATTCCGGACGGCGCCCAGCCCTTTAAAGGCAAGCCGAATGACGAAGTAACCGTGACCCTCACCCAGGAAGGCGTCTACGGCGTGAAATGTGCCCCTCACTACGGTATGGGCATGGTAGCGCTGGTTGTCGTCGGCAAGCCGGTGAACCTTTCGGCGGCGGAGGCCATCAAGCAGGTTGGCAAAGCCAAGACAGTTTTTGCTGAACTGTTCGCTGAAGCGAGCAAGGTCGCTTCCAACTGACTTGATTCTTCAGAGATTGCCTTCGGCAATGGCGGGCCGGAGGCATAGGCCGGGCAGATCCCGAGGAGAGATCTGTCCGGCCTTTTTTGTGCCGGCCGCGCTTTCCGCCGGTCTGCCGAAACAATCTCGCTGTCCGTGAGAATTTAGGAAGTTTCTCAAAGCAGTTTCCACAAAACCATCAGATTTGCGCCAGCGCAAAGAAGTCCTCGTCCCAACTGCTATCTTGCTGGCATCGAAAGGTCGAAACCAAAGGGAGACTGAGATGCTTACGAGACGCGAAGCTTTGTTGGGTTCTGTTCTTGCTGCGACCGCCGTCGCAGCTGCCGGAGCAGTGCCGGCCATGGCAGCGGCCAAGGCACAGGATGTGGCCGGACTGCCTCGCGAAAAGGTGACGCTGGTCGCGCCGCCCTTGGTGCACGCTCACGATCAGGCTGCCAAGGGCGGCCCAAAGGTCGTCGAGTTCACCATGACCATCGAAGAGAAGCCGATGGTCATCGACGCCGACGGCACGCAGCTCAACGCCATGACCTATAACGGCTCCATTCCGGGGCCTCTCATGGTCGTGCACGAGGGCGATTACCTCGAGCTCACGCTGGTCAACCCCGATACCAACAGTCTCGCCCACAACATCGACTTCCATGCGGCAACCGGCGCGCTCGGCGGCGGCGAACTGACGCTGATCAACCCGGGCGAGCAGGTCACTTTACGCTTCAAGGCGACGCGGACGGGAACCTTCGTCTATCACTGCGCGCCCGGCGGAGCGATGATACCCTGGCACGTTGTGTCGGGAATGAGCGGAGCGGTAATGGTCCTGCCGCGCGACGGACTGATGGACGATAAGGGCAAGCCGGTCCGCTATGATCGCATCTACTATATCGGTGAAAACGATTTCTACATCCCACGCGACGAGCAGGGAAAGTTCAAGAAGTACGATTCGGCCGGTGATGGTTACGACGAGACGATGAAGGTCATGCGCGGCCTCATACCGACACATGTCGTGTTCAACGGCAAGGCGGGATCGCTGACAGGCGAAAACGCCATGAAGGCGAAGGTCGGCGAAACTGTTCTCATCGTCCACTCGCAAGCCAACCGCGACACACGTCCGCACCTGATCGGCGGTCATGGCGACTTTGTCTGGGAAGGCGGCAAGTTCGCCAACCCGCCTGCCAGGGATATGGAAACCTGGTTTATCCGCGGCGGGTCGGCGGGTGCCGCGCTCTACACCTTCCTGCAGCCGGGCGTCTACGCCTACGTCAATCACAACCTGATCGAGGCAGTCGAGCTCGGCGCGACCGCGCATTTCATGGTTGAAGGAAGCTGGGACGACGATCTGATGAAACAGGTCGAGGCTCCCAGGGCAATTGCCTCCTAAGAGCAGAGCGGAATCGCAGCGCAGCCCGCTTCTGGCGGATTGCGCTGCTCCCCGGGGGGTGCAGCATGTCCTTCGATCCTGTCTTCACATTCGGTGTTATCGGGGCTGCCGCCGTCATCGGCCTGGGGGTCAGCCAGGCGCTCGATGGCATGTCCTCGCGCGCGGCGATCGCGGCTGCACCACGCGAGCTGGTAGCTCTGGCACCCGGTTCATTCAAGCATCCGCAGCCAGGCGAATTCCTCAAGGACAACCATCCTGCCCCAGCGCCCGCCTTGACCGAAACTATCGAAGCGCCGGTGGAAATCATGAAGTTCCAGGTGAGCGCAACGGACTACGACCGTTGCGTTTCGGAGGGCGCCTGCAAGCCTGCTGACTCAAATCTTGCCGGCAACGTTCCAGCGACAGGGATCAGCTTTCTCGATGCGCAGGCCTATGCGAACTGGTTGTCGGCGAAGACGGGCGAAGTGTGGCGGCTCCCGACCGATGTGGAATGGGCCTATGCGGCGGCGGAGCGATTTCGGGCCGATATAGAAGGCGGTGAAGGCGACCCGGCCAATCCGGCAAGGCGATGGCTCACCCGATATCGCAACGAGGCCGCGCTCGGTCGCAAACCGGATCCCGAACCGAAGCCACGTGGATACTTTGGCCTCAACTCAAAGGGCGTTTCCGATGTCGCCGGCAATGTATGGGAGTGGACATCGACCTGCTACACCCACGCGACTGTGTCCGATGAGGTCGTAGGCAGCGTGGTCACCAATTGCGGTGTGCATGTTGTGGAAGGTTTCCACCGCACCTACATGTCGAACTTCATCCGCGATGGCAAAAGCGGCGGCTGCGCGGTCGGCACACCACCAGACAATCTGGGCTTCCGGCTTGTCCGCGACCGCGATGGCTTCCTGAGGGCCGTGGTTCGTCGCCCTGGCCTGACCTGACTGCCTGCTGACAAGGAATATGAATGACATCGAAGTCAGTTTTGACTGACAGGATTCGCCCTGTCACCGAACAGCCTCTGATGAGCCCCGGTGTGGATCGTGCTTCGATAGGAGCACTGGTGCGCGAGTTCTATGCCAGAGTGAGAGAGGACGAGCGGCTCGGACCCATCTTCACCCGGGAGATCACTGGCGACTGGGGACCTCACCTCGAGAAGATGACGAATTTCTGGTGCTCCGTCATGTTGAAGAGCGGCGACTATCATGGACGTCCGGTGCCGGCTCACCTGAAACTGGAGGATGTCACCGAAGCCGACTTCGACACCTGGTTGGCTCTCTTCCGGGCGACGGCATCGGATCAGTTCGAGCCCGAAACCGCGGCGGTGTTCATCGAGCGGGCGGAGCGAATAGCAGCGAGCCTGAAGCTCGCCATGTTCTTTCGCCTGGATCGGGCGGCAGCGTGCAGGTAGGCCAATAGTCGGGCCGGCTGGTTGATTGTCCTGGAACCCTTGGCAGGCTGATCCCGACTTGATTTTACGCAAAGACTAGGCCCGTCGGGGGTCATAGATTCGTCGAATGATCCTCAATCTCTGCGTCGGCACGAGCGTCATCAGCCTGACGGTCCTGATTCACACCTTCGGCCTGATCGCGATCACTCACGTGATGGCGCACCTCGTGGCGCATTTTCGCATGCACGGCCGCCGCAGCCGCATCCTGGCCGTGATCAGCGTCGTGATGGGGCTTTTCGCTGTCATGACAGCGGAAGTTTGGCTCTGGGCCGGAATGTACAGACTACTCGGCGTCCTCCCGGACTTCGAGACTGCGCTCTACTTCTCCACCATCACCTTTTCCACGGTCGGCTATGGCGACGTCATACCCGCCCACGGTTGGCGTGTCCTGGCTGCTCTGGAAGGCGTGAACGGGTTTCTGCTGATCGGCTGGTCGACAGCCTATCTGATTGCGGCCGGAACCCGTATCGGTCCGTTCAAGGCGGGCGAGCACTTTTGAGTGCTAGGCCCAGCTTTGCGCTCAGACCGCCAACGAGTGCCTGCCGGTTCCGTTTCTGAAATACTTGTCGAATTTCGCCGCCACCGTCCTGACCAGCGGACGGCTTTCTTCGGGCACGATGAAGTATTCACCATCGAGCCGAAGAAGCTGGCCTGCTCCGCTGATGGCCAATCGGCTCGCCTCGCAGAGCAGCCTTTGGCCGATATTCCCGAAGCGTTCGACAAGTTCTATCGCTGAAAAAGTAAAGTTGCACATCAGGCGCTCGATGAGCCAGGCCCTCGCCTGATCATCGGCACTAAGCTCAATGCCGCGCACCGTCGCCAGTTGTCCGGCATCGACGGCCTTTTCGTATTCACCAGTTGCAACAATGTTCTGAGCATAACCCTGGCGGAACCGGCTGATCGCGGAGGGCCCAAGACCGATCAGGGTTTCACATGGGTCCTCGGTGTAGCCCTGGAAATTGCGGCGGATCCTGCCGCCGCGCGCGGCAACCGCCAGCGCATCCTGCGGCTTTGCGAAATGATCCAGTCCCAGCGCCTGGTAGCCGGCATCGACAATCATTCGTGCGGCAAGCTGCGACTGCCCCAGTCGAGCGGCTGAATCGGGCAGCCAGGCCTCATCGATCATCGTCTGGTGCTTCTTGAACCATGGCACATACGCGTAGCCGAATAGGGCAAGCCGGTCCGGCGCCAGCGTCAGCGCCTGGGTGACTGTCGCGGCGACGCTCTCGCAGGTCTGATGCGGCAAACCGTAGAGCAGGTCCAGGTTGACGGATCTCACGCCCCGCGCGCGCACAGCATCAACAATGCTTTTGGTTAGCGCGAAACTCTGCTCGCGATTGATCGCCTTCTGCACTTTGGGATCAAAGTCCTGGACGCCAAGGCTCGCCCGCGTCATGCCGATCGCGGCGAAAGCATCGAGCCGCCCCTCGTCCATGTCGTTCGGGTCGATCTCGACGCTGAGACTGGCGTCATCGAGAAAGTCGAACCGATCCCGCAACGCTGTTCCGAGCATCAGGATGTCGTCCGGTTTCAGCATCGTCGGG
The DNA here is from genome assembly GCF_003997315.1 of Mesorhizobium sp. M1A.F.Ca.IN.020.04.1.1. Taxonomy (NCBI): domain Bacteria; kingdom Pseudomonadati; phylum Pseudomonadota; class Alphaproteobacteria; order Hyphomicrobiales; family Phyllobacteriaceae; genus Mesorhizobium; species Mesorhizobium sp. M1A.F.Ca.IN.020.04.1.1. Next base: position 46,712 of record NZ_RZSN01000001.1, on the reverse strand, counting down.
GAGCCGCCGCCGAAATGAACGGCGCGCACCCTGCCCCGGCCACTGACAAGGCCACCGACGGTTTCGATTTCCCTGTGCAGCGAGCGCAGGAAGGTGGCCACCGGCGCATAGTGCCGTGTCTGCTTGGTATGGCAGGCGCAGAACCAGCACAGCCTGTCGCAGTAGGGGATGTGCAGATACAGCGATATCTCGTCATCGCCTTCAAGCCCATCCAGCCAGCCCCGAGCGACGACTGGGTCGACGCCAGCGTGAAAGTGTGGCGTCGTCGGATAGCTCGTATACCGCGGCACGTTCTCGGCCGAGCTGTTGGCCAAGGCCATGCGGATATCGTTCGCCGTTTTCTGTTGCATGCCGCAACCTAGCCGCGCTCGTCTGTTGAAGCCTTGATTCCAATCAATGCGGACCAAAGGACAAAAGGACGCAACAATCCCACAATACAAAGGTGATACCCTGCCAACCTTGTTGGGCTCGGCCCCACTTTGTTTTGGCTTCAGATGCGATGAACGTTCGACAGGACATCCATAGTGCCGGCATCCCTGTGCTTTGCCAGTCCTGTGAAGCGCGGCACCGGGGTTTATGTGGTGCGCTCGAACCCGATCAGCTGGTTGAGCTATCCAAGACAGCCTCAAGGCACGGCGTGTCACCGGGTGCTGAGCTGATGGGCGATGCCGAAGTCGTAGAACGCTATTCGAACGTCCTCTCCGGGGTTGTCAAACTGACAAAGAGCCTTTCGGACGGGCGCCAGCAGATCGTCGGCCTGCAGTTCGCTCCGGATTTCCTGGGGCGACCGTTCAAGTCCGAAAGTGCAATCAATGCCGAAGCGGCTACGGAAGTATCACTATGCTCGTTTCCAAGGACGGTGATCGAACGGATGATGAGGGTTTCTCCGGGATTCGAACACCGCCTGCTCAAGCAGGCTCTGAACGACCTCGATGAAGCGCGAGACTGGATGGTAGCGCTGGGGCGCAAGACAGCGTCCGAAAGGGTCGCCAGCTTCCTTCTTATGATTGCCAGGAATATAGAGCCGGCGTCCGATCCGGCAGCCAGGTCGGCCAGCTTCGACTTGCCGCTGACGCGTGCCGACATCGCTGATTTTCTCGGACTCACCATCGAGACGGTCAGCCGCCAGCTGACGCGACTGCGCACCGACGATGTGATCCGGATCGAGAGCAACCGCCATGTCACGGTGGACAGCCTCAGCCGCCTGCAACAACGCTGCGGTGACTGATCGCGCCAGCGCGATTGGCGGAGCGCTACAAGAGTCGCTTAGTCCGATCCTCGGAAGAATGTGCTCGCGCTCGAACGCTATATGGCGCCGCATGCTTTCGAAGAAGCCGCGCAGCATGAAGCCGACCGCTTTCGCATTCTCGATCCTCGGTCAACTCGTCCGCGTAGCATTCGTCCTCGAGGTGCTCCGCCCGACCGTCTGATGGAGGCAAGATTGGACTCAGCCAGGGTGAGAGCCGCCTCATAGGCCGGGAAGACGACCGTTTCCTCATAGCGGTGAATGGCGCGTAGCAGCGGAACGATGCTGTTGGCCACGCCAAGGCATTGCAGGCGATCGACATGCGGCAGGGCGTCGGCCAATTGCTCGAGCGTATCGCAGAGCCGCAGCTTTTGCCGATGTGCCCGTCTCATCATGGCGCCCGGCACTGCTTCATCGCCGAACCCAGCGGCTTGGGACAGATGGCCGCAGTCTTGCCAAGGCGCCGTGCCGGCGTGCCTTTCCTTCCCAACGACTGCCTGCTGACCGAACTGGCATCGAGGCTGCCCAAACCGAAACGACAGGGCTTTGACCTAGATCAAGGCCGACAGTCCCCGATTGAGGAACTCATGCGGCCGTCGGCATCCGCCGGAATTCGAGATTCGGGGACTTGCGATGAGATTTGGCACGGAGATCGTTCTTCTAAGCCTCTTTGCTTTTGCGGCGCTTGTGGCCGCCGGCTTCGGCGTGGACGAACCCTTTCGCCAGCATATGTGGGTCTTGTTCTTCGTCTTGGCTGGCTTCACCGCGATCCTGTTGCGCACGACGGACTTCAAGCCGGCGATCCCCGTTGACCCCGGCGCGTACATGGACGGGCCGGTCCGCTACGGCGCCATCGCAACCATATTCTGGGGGGGTGTCGGGATGCTGGTCGGCGTGATTATCGCGCTGCAGCTCGCTTATCCCGACCTGAATGTCGCGCCATGGTTCAATTTCGGCCGTCTGCGCCCGCTGCACACCTCTGGTGTCGTCTTTGCCTTCGGCGGCAACGCGCTTCTGTGCACCTCCCTCTACGTGGTGCAACGCACCTGCCGCGCCCGCCTGTTCGGCGGCAATCTCGCCTGGTTCGTCTTCTGGGGTTACCAGCTCTTCATCGTCATGGCCGCGACCGGCTATCTGCTCGGCATCACCGAGAGCCGCGAATACGCCGAACCCGAATGGTATGTCGACATCTGGCTGACGATCGTCTGGGTCGCGTATCTGTTGCTCTTCCTCGGCACCATCCTGAAGCGCAGGGAACCGCACATCTACGTCGCGAACTGGTTCTACCTGTCCTTCATCATCACCATCGCGATGCTGCACGTCGTCAACAATCTTTCGATGCCGGCCTCCTTCCTTGGATCGAAGAGCTATTCGGCTTTCTCCGGCGTCCAGGACGCGCTCACGCAATGGTGGTACGGCCACAACGCCGTCGGCTTCTTCCTCACCGCCGGCTTCCTCGGCATGATGTACTATTTCGTGCCGAAGCAGGTGAACCGGCCGGTCTACTCCTATCGCCTCTCGATCATCCACTTCTGGGCCCTGATCTTCCTCTACATCTGGGCAGGCCCCCATCACCTTCACTACACGGCCCTGCCCGACTGGGCTCAGACGCTCGGCATGGTGTTCTCGATCATGCTGTGGATGCCGTCCTGGGGCGGCATGATCAACGGCCTCATGACCCTGTCAGGCGCCTGGGACAAGATCCGCACCGATCCGATCGTGCGCATGATGGTCGCGGCCATCGCCTTCTATGGCATGTCGACCTTCGAAGGCCCGATGATGTCGATCAAGGCCGTCAACTCGCTGTCCCACTATACGGACTGGACAATCGGCCACGTCCATTCGGGCGCGCTTGGCTGGGTCGGGCTGATCTCGTTCGGCGCCATCTACTACATGGTGCCGAAGCTGTGGAACCGTCAGCGGCTCTATTCGCTGCGGCTCGTCACCTGGCACCTCTGGCTGGCGACGCTCGGAATCGTCGTCTACGCCGCGGTCATGTGGGTCTCCGGCATCATGCAGGGCCTGATGTGGCGCGAGTACGACGAGCAGGGTTTCCTCGTCTATTCCTTCGCTGAGACGGTCGCTGCCATGCACCCTTACTACGTCATGCGCGCCGCGGGCGGCGCTCTCTACCTCGCCGGCATGCTGATAATGGCATGGAACATCACCATGACCATTCTCGGCTACCAGCCCGAGGAGCAATCCCAGCCGGGCCCCACGCCCGCCCTCCAGCCTGCCGAATAGGGAGCCAGACATGGGCTTGATGGACAAACACGCGCTCATCGAGAGGAACGCCACGCTTCTTCTCGTCGGGTCTCTGCTGGTCGTGACCATTGGCGGCATCGTCGAGATCGCGCCGCTCTTCTACCTCGATAACACGATCGAGAAGGTCGAAGGCATGCGGCCTTACTCGCCGCTAGAGCTTGCGGGACGCGACATCTATGTCCGCGAAGGCTGCTACCTCTGCCACAGCCAGATGATCCGGCCGTTCAGGGACGAGGTCGAGCGCTACGGCCACTACAGCCTAGCCGCCGAGTCGATGTACGACCACCCGTTCCAATGGGGTTCCAAGCGCACCGGACCGGACCTTGCCCGCGTCGGCGACCGCTACTCCAACAGCTGGCACGTCCAGCACCTTGCCGACCCCCGCTCGGTGGTGCCGGAATCGATCATGCCCGGCTACGCCTTCCTGAAGGACACGCCGATCGACGTGAAGGACTTCTCCACGCATCTGGTCGCGAACCGGCGCGTCGGCGTTCCCTATACCGACGACATGATTGCCAACTCCAATGCGGACCTGATGGCGCAGGCCGATCCCAGCGCCGATACGTCGGGCCTGGAAGCGCGCTATCCCAAGGCCAAGATCGGCGACTTCGACGGCAATCCGCAGCAGGTTACCGAGATGGATGCGCTCGTCGCATATCTGCAAATGCTCGGCACGCTGGTCGACTTCAAGACCTATGACGAAGCCGCCGGCTATCGCTGAGGAGAGTGACCGATGGACTACAATTTGATGCGGGAGTTTGCCGACAGCTGGGGCCTGCTCGCCATGGCGCTGTTCTTCGTCGGCTGCGTTGCCTTCGCGCTCCGCCCCGGCGGCAAGGCGCACGCCGACCAGGCCGCACAGATTCCACTCAAGGACGGCTGATCATGAGCAGCGAGCATATCGACGAAATCTCGGGCATCGCGACGACCGGTCACGAATGGGACGGGATCAGGGAACTCAACAATCCGCTGCCGCGCTGGTGGGTGATCACCTTCTACATCACCATCGCGTGGGCGCTCGCCTACACGATCGCCTATCCGGCGTGGCCGATGATCAGCTCTGCCACCCAAGGCGTTCTGGGCTTCTCCAGCCGCAACGACGTCAAGAACGAGATGGCCGCCGCCGAGACGGCCAAGGCTCAGTATGTCGCGGCGATCCAGGCCAAGAGCGTCTCCGAGATCGCCGCCGATAACGCGTTGCGCGAGTTCGCCGTCGCCGCGGGCGGCGCTGCGTTCAGGGTCAACTGCGTGCAATGCCACGGCTCCGGCGCGCAAGGGTCGACAGGGTTTCCGAACCTCAACGACGACGATTGGCTATGGGGTGGAAAGACCGATCAGATCCAGCAGACGATCACGCACGGCATTCGCTTCGCCACCGATGCCGATACTCGCCAGTCGGAGATGACCGCCTTCGCCGATGTGCTGAAGCCTGACCAGATCGCTGAGGTCAGCGCTTATGTCGCCAGCCTCTCGGGCCCTGTCCAGGACAAGAACCTGGTCGGCCCCGGCGCCAAGGTCTTCGCCGACAATTGCGCCGCGTGCCATGGCGAGAATGCAAAGGGCAACCGGGAGCTTGGAGCGCCCGACCTTACCGACGCCATCTGGCTTTATGGGTCCAGCGAGGCGGCGATCGCGGCGCAGGTCCGCACGCCGCATAACGGGGTGATGCCTGCCTGGGGCGGGCGCCTCGGCGAGACGACGGTCAAGGAACTGGCGGTCTATGTTCATTCGCTTGGCGGCGGAGAATAGGAAGCGGGGCCTATTCTCGGCCCTCGGCCGTGCAAGCGACGAGGCCCGGCCGAGCCGGGCCTCGACCTGTTCCATCGGCGGTTTTTGACCTGGGTCAACGCGCTGCGATGAGACCTCCGGCAAGACTGCCCGATGAGAGCGGCTCCGTACTTTGCCGCCGTTGGAGATGCATGTGCTCGACCAGACGCAGGTAGAACGGCTCGAGGCCGAAGCGGTGAATTCCGCGAAGACCCGCCAGCCTCTCTACGCCGCGCGCAAGAAGATCTTTCCGAAGCGCGCCTCGGGCCGTTTCCGCCAGTTCAAGTGGCTGGTGATGGCGATCACGCTCGGCATCTATTACCTGACGCCGTGGCTGCGCTGGGATCGCGGCTCCTTCGCTCCCGACCAGGCTGTGCTTGTCGATCTGGCGAACCGCCGCTTCTACTTCTTCTTCATCGAGATCTGGCCGCAGGAATTCTATTACGTCGCCGGCCTCCTCATGATGGCGGGCGTCGGCCTGTTCCTGGTCACGTCCACGGTCGGGCGAGCCTGGTGCGGCTACGCCTGCCCGCAGACCGTCTGGGTCGACCTGTTCCTCGTGGTCGAGCGCGCGATCGAAGGCGACCGCAATGCCCGCATGAAACTGGACGCCGCTCCCTGGACGGCGCGCAAGCTGTTCCTGCGTTCCATCAAGCACGTCATCTGGCTGGCCATAGGCATGGCCACCGGCGGCGCTTGGATCTTCTACTTCGCCGATGCGCCGACATTGCTCATGGAAGTCGTGACCGGCACGGCGGCGCCCGTCGCCTATGTCACGATCGCCGTTCTGACAGGCACCACCTATGTGTTCGGCGGGCTGATGCGCGAGCAGGTTTGCACCTACATGTGCCCGTGGCCGCGCATACAGGCCGCCATGCTCGACGAGAACTCGTTGACCGTGACCTATAACGACTGGCGCGGCGAACCGCGCTCGCGTCACGCCAAGAAGGCACTGGCCGCCGGACAGCTGGTCGGCGATTGCGTCGACTGCAACGCCTGCGTCGCCGTCTGCCCGATGGGCATCGATATCCGCGACGGCCAGCAACTGGAATGCATCACCTGCGCGCTCTGCATCGACGCTTGCGACGGTGTCATGGACAAGCTCGGCCGCGAACGCGGCTTGATCTCCTACGCGACGCTGGCGGACTACAACGCCGACATGGCGGTGGCGACCGCCGGCGGCACCAGTCCGGTCAATCCGGCGCTGGTGAGAACGCCGAGCGGCAGCTTCGCCGACGGATTGGCGTATTTCCAGCTGAGCAAGATCTTCCGCCTGCGCACCTACATCTATCTGGGCGCCTGGTCGGCGATCGGGCTTGTCCTCGTCTATTCGCTGCTGACCCGCGAGCGGCTGGAGCTGAATGTCCTTCATGACCGCAATCCTCAGTTCGTGACGCTTTCGGACGGCTCGATCCGCAACGGCTACACCGTCAAGCTGCTCAACATGATCCCCGAGCCGAGAACGATCGAGGTTACGTTGCAAGGGCTGGACGGCGGCGAGATGAGCATCGTCGGCATCGACCAGCCCTCGAGCCGCACATTTGCCGTCGCGGTCGAGCCCGACAGGTTGAATGTCCTCAAGGTCTTCGTCCGCCAACCAACCGAGCTGATCAAAGCGCCCGTGCAGAGCTTCGAATTCCGGATCGCGGACAAGGCGAGTTCCGAATCCGCCCAGTACACCGCCAGTTTCAACGCACCCGAGAACCGCAAATGAGCACCGATACACGAAAGCCGCGCGAGTTCACCGGCAGGCACATGCTGGCCTCCATCCTCGCCTTTTTTGCGGTCGTCATCGGCGTGAACCTCACCATGGCAACTCTCGCCCGCCGGAGTTGGACCGGTCTGGTCGTCGAGAACACCTATGTTGCCAGCCAGCAGTTCAACAAGCGGGCCAGGGAAGGACGCGCGCAAGCCGCGCTCGGCTGGAAAGGCAAGTTGACCATCGCCCCCGGCGAGGTCCGCTACAGCCTTGCCGATACACAGGGAAATCCGGTGCCGCTCCACGGCGTCAAGGTCTTGTTCCGGCATCCGGCTTACGAGACCGAGGACGAGGCTTTGACGCTCGCCGCGGCCACGGGCGGCATTCCTTCGAAAACGGGGGAATTTGCCGCCCGGCACACACCGAAGGACGGCGTCTGGATCGTCGAGATCGATGCCGACGCCGGGCTGACATTGCCGTTTCGCGATGTTCGTCGCCTCATAATCTCGAAGGGAGCCCTGCAATGAGCTGCTGCGCACCGGGTGCCGAAATGACGTTGGATATCGCCGATGCGGCGTCTGCTTCGCCCTCGAGTGACGAGATCAGGCTTGCCAGCCGCAACCTCGGCGGCGACATTCACCAGACCGAGCTATCGGTGCCGGCGGTCCATTGCGGGGCCTGCATCCAGACGATTGAAGCCGCCCTTGCAAAGATCGAGAACGTCGACTCCGCGCGCGTCAACCTGTCGACGAAACGCGTAACGGTTCGCTGGCATGGCGGCAGGGTCCCACCTTTCTTTGCCGTGCTTGGCCGGCTCGGCTATCAGGCACATCTTTTCGACCCCGAGACGCACGAGAAGGACAAGGCCCTCTCGGAACTGATCCGAGCAGTCGCGGTCGCCGGCTTCGCCGCGGGCAACATCATGCTTTTGTCCGTCTCGGTCTGGTCCGGCGCCGAGGGCCCGACGCGGGACCTGTTCCACTGGCTGTCGGCCCTGATCGCCATCCCTGCCCTGGTCTTCGCCGGCGCTATCTACTTCCGCTCTGCGGCGAACGCCTTGCGTCACGGCCGCATGAACATGGACGTGCCGATAGCGGTGGGCGTGTCGCTTGCCTATGCGATGAGCCTCTACGAAACCGTAACCCACGGTGAGCACGCCTATTTCGATGCCTCGACATCGCTGCTCTTCTTCCTGCTGATCGGCCGCACGCTGGATCACGTCATGCGGGAACGGGCGCGGACGGCCGTCAGCGGCCTGTCGCGCCTTGCGGCACGGGGATCGGTGGTCCTGCGCGACGACGGCACGCGCGACTACGTGCCGGTCGCCGAGCTGCAGCCGGGAATGCGCCTGCTTATCGCGGCTGGAGAGCGGATACCGGTGGACGGCGCCATAGTCAGCGGCAATTCCGACCTCGACTGCTCGCTCGTGTCGGGTGAAAGCAGGCCGAAATCCGTCAGCGCCGGAACCCGTGTCCAGGCCGGAACACTCAACCTCACCGGCCCGCTGACGATGCAGGCGACCGCCGCCGCGAAGGATTCCTTCCTGGCGGAAATGGTCCGGTTGATGGAAGCCGCGGAAGGCGGGCGCTCGCAATACCGAAGGATTGCCGACCGGGTATCGGCGCTTTATGCGCCGGTGGTCCATATCGCGGCTTTCGCGACCTTCCTTGGCTGGATGGTGGCATCCGGTGATTGGCACCGAGCCATGACCATCGCCATCGCCGTGCTCATCATCACCTGCCCCTGCGCCCTCGGTCTCGCGGTGCCGATCGTGCAGGTCGTGGCGGCCCGGCGCCTTTTCGAGGCCGGGATCATGGTCAAGGGCGGCTCCGCCATGGAGCGCCTGGCCGCAGTCGATGCGGCTGTCTTTGACAAGACCGGAACACTCACCCTGGGTCAGCCGCGCCTCACCAATGCATCATCGATCGATCCGACCATGCTGGCGATGGCGGCCGGCATGGCCGCGCAGTCGCGTCATCCGTTCTCAAAGGCCCTGGCGATCCACGCCGGCTTTTGCGGCCAACCCGAGCTTGTCTCGGTGCGGGAAGAACCCGGCTTCGGCATCGAGGCCGAAGCCGGCGGCGACATCTGGCGCCTTGGCCGGCGCGGCTGGGCCGGATGGAAGGCCCGGACCGGAGGTGAAGGCAAGCTCGGCGGTTATGGCGGAACTGTCCTGTCAAGAAACGGCACGATCGTCGCGTGCTTTGCCTTCGAGGACGCGCCTCGGTCCGATGCCAATGCGGCTATCGAGAGCTTGAAGCGCGCCGGCGTGTCGGTCGAAATGCTCTCCGGCGATACGGAGAGAGCCTGCGGCGAGGTTGCCAGCTCACTGGGCATCGACAGCTTTGTGCCGGCGCTGCTTCCTTCGGGCAAGGTCCATTGGATCGAGACGCTGGCCCGCGCCGGCCACAAGGTTTTGATGGTCGGCGACGGACTCAACGACACGCCCGCGCTTGGGGCGGCGCATGTGTCCATGGCGCCTGCCACCGCGGCCGACGTCGGCCGCAAGGCGGCCGACTTCGTCTTCCTGCGCGAAAGCCTACTGGCGGTGCCGCTTGCCTTGGACCTGTCGCGCAAGGCAGGCCGGCTCATCCGCCAAAACATCGCAATCGCGATCGTCTACAATGCCTTTGCCGTGCCGATCGCCATCCTGGGATATGTGACGCCGCTGATCGCAGCCATCGCAATGTCAGCGTCCTCGCTGATCGTGATCGCGAACGCGATGCGGCTGAGAGGAGCCGCGACGACGGCCGCTCCCCAGCAACGTGAGCGTCGTCAGCACCGCACCGACATCGTGGAAGCGGCCCGTTGATGACTACGCTCGCCTATCTCATTCCTGTGGCCCTCTTCCTGGGCGCGCTCGGCCTGTCGGGCTTCCTGTGGGCGCTACGCAGCGGACAGTACGAGGACCTTGATGGGGCTGCCGAGCGGATCCTGATCGACCCGGACGACATCGAGAACGAAATCGCGCGCCGAAAATGAGGCAGATCAAGGCGCAGCCCGCCTGGAAGCCTCTAAACATGCGAGAAACGATGGAGGCGTACATGCAGGCCAGTGCCATAATGACAACCCCGGTGATCACGATCGACGCGGCAACCCCCGTCGCCGGCGCAGTCGAACTGATGCTGTCTAAGAAGATCAGCTGTCTGCCGGTCGTCGGCGCTGACGGAACGCTGGCCGGCATGGTCAGCGAAGGGGACTTCCTGCGTCGAGCGGAGCTTGGCACCCAGCGCGCCCGCGCACGCTGGCTGCAGTTCCTCCTGGGCCCCGGCAAGATCGCCGACGAATATGTTCGCGCCAACGGGCGGCGGGTCGACGAGGTGATGACAACCGATGTCGTCTCGGCGTCGCCTCGTGCCTCGCTCGCCGAAATCGTTGAACTGATGACCCGCCACAACATCAAGAACGTTCCGATCGTCGAAGCTGGCGAGATTCTCGGCATCATCACGCGCTCGGACCTCTTGCGCGCTTTGGCTCGTGTCCTGCCGAAATCGGGCGCGACGACCGCCGATGACGAGTTGATCCGCAGGAGCGTCGTCGCTGAGTTGCAGAGCCAATCCTGGTGTGGTGGCGACTTGATTGGCGTGACGGTGGACAACGGGGCTGTCGAATTGAATGGCGCGATCTTTGACGAGCGCCAGCGCAAGGCGGCGGTCGTGGTGGCCGAAAACGTCGCCGGCGTGAAGGCGGTCAAGGACAGCCTATTCTGTGCGGAACCGTTTTCGGTGGTGCTTGTGTCCTAGAACGACGCCTGCCGGAGCCAAACCGCGGTTCCGGTTCTGCCGGGCTAGGTGGCCGCCAACGGGATCAGTGGTCCGAGAAGCAAGACGGCGAATGCTATCAGCGCTGCGCCAGCAACCCAGTCAACCGTGGTTCGGCCCCCGCTGAACCTGCTGCCAAGCAGGATCCAAAAGGTTCCCGTGACAGTCGTGGTCGCCAGCAGCACGACCCAGTACACACCCAGCGCCTGGGGCTTGGCGTCCGCCGGCACCATTGCCAGGCAATAGATGAATCCCTTCGGATTGATGGCACTTGTCGCGAAAACTGTAATGGCGTCGGCCTTTTTGGATGTGTTGGCGCCAACGCCAGACATGAGACGCAGGCCAAGAACAACCAGCAATCCGGCTGCAACCAGCTCGATCATCAGGACGGCGCCGGGCGACACCAAAGGACGAAGCGAAAACCAGCAGGCGGATGCGACCCCGTATCCGCACGCCTGGGCGATGAACAGGGCGATCGCTTTCTCTCGCTTGACCGCTCCCACCATCAAAAGTGCATTGGTCGGCCCCGGCGCGGCAAAAAGCAGAAATGCTTCAAGAAGATGGAGACTGGTCAAGCTGTTTCGTCCCGTGGATGTCGACCTATTGATCGCGGAGGTCTCGCTTGCGTTGACTCTCGTTGGTTCCTGTCCAAGATTTTGCCCGATGGCCATCCGTCAGTTCGACAGGAGGCGGCTGATGCCGCTCTCGTCGATCAGCGAGCGCGTGACACCGCCAAAAGCCCATTCCCTCAGTCGGCTGTGACCATAGGCCCCTGAAACGATCAGGTCGGCATGGATCGAGAGCGCAAAAGTCACGAGCTTGCCGCCGTCCGCGTCGCCTATGATCACCTCGCTTCGTGCGGTGATGCCGTGCTGCTCCAAGAAAACAACGATGTCGGCGAGGCTGTTTCGAACATCCTCTCCGAAGTCGGATTCCATGGTGGCGACGACCACCTCGTTTGCTTTAGCCAGGAGGGGCAAGGCATCAGACAGGGCCCTACGTGCTTCCCGGCTGTCCTTCCAGGCGACAAGGGCAGTCTTGCTCAAAAAATGCTCGGCATTGGCCGCAGTGACCAGTACAGGCCGGCCTGCGCCGAGCACAACGCTCGCGATATCAACCTCCCGGTAGACATTCTCCCCGCCATCCGCTGTTACGATGAGATCGGCTGAACGAGCTGCCAAGCCCAGAGCGCGCGTCGGGCCGCATACGTGTTGTCTCCATTCGCTGCTGACCGAGGGCGGGACAAGCTTCTCGAATAGCTCGCGCAATTCGGCGAGACGTTTCTCGATCTCGAGGCGCTGGATCTGCATCACCTTGCCTTCGTGGACCATGCCTTCCCCCGTTGCGACCAACGGCGGAACGTCGGCGGCAGCGAGGCCGATCAGGTGAGCATCGAAGCGCTGCGCGAGCTCTGTTGCCAGATTGAGGATCGCCGCCGGGTTTGCATCAACGGCTAGGTTGACGACCATCGTTTTGTAGGACATTCGGGCACCTCGCCTGGAAGCGGAATACATCGTCATTTGCATACTGCGAAGGAACCGCGCCTTGATACCGATCAAATGCTCAAAGCAGCCTGTTTGGCGAGCAGGCGGATGAGTGCTACATCATCCATCATTGCTCTTCCCCGATCCGGAGTTCGCTTGTGAGCAAGAAGGGGCAAGCTTCGCCCGAAACTGTGGCAAAAGCGGCCCAGCTGGCAGGCAGTCGACTGCAACACGACAATATGCCGGAACATGAGCTTCTTGCGCTGATGTTCGATCAGGCTCCAGGTTTCATGACCTTGCTCAGCGAGCCTGGTCACGTTTTCCAGTTGACCAATGCGGCTTACCAGCGACTGATCGGTCAGCGGCAAGTTATCGGCAAGCCGGTGCGCGAGGCGTTGCCGGAGCTCGAGGGCCAGGGCTTCTTCGAATTGCTCGATCGTGTCAGCGAAACCGGCGAGCCTTATGTGGGCCGCAATGCCAAAATCGTCCTACGCAACGCCGAGACGGGTATGGCGGAAGAACGCATCCTGGACTTCGTCAATCAACCCATTAGAGCCAAGGATGGCCGCATCAGCGCTATCTTCGTACAGGGCACGGATGTCAGCGACCTGTCGTTTGCCAACGCTTCACTGCAATTACGCGAGGATCACCTGCGTTCGATCCTGGCGACGGTGCCCGATGCAATGGTCGTCATCGACGAAAGCGCCCTGATCCAATCTTTCAGTACGGCGGCCGAGACGTTGTTCGGCTACAAGGCCAGCGAAGTCATCGGTCAAAACGTCAAGTTGCTGATGCCCTCGCCCTACCGGGAGGAGCATGACGGGTATATGCAGCGTTACCTGATGACGGGAGAGCGCCGCATCATCGGGCTGGGCCGTACGGTGACCGGGATGCGCAAGGACGGATCGACCTTTCCCATGGAGCTCTCCGTGGGCGAAATGCACCCCGGAACGGGTCGCTTCTTCACCGGTTTCTGCCGCGACCTGACGGAACGCCACAGAGCCGAAGCGAGGATTCAGGAGCAGCAGCAGGAACTGCTTCATATGGCGCGGTTCACCGCACTCGGGGAAATGGCTTCGACACTGGCGCACGAGATAAACCAGCCGCTGACGGCGATCACGAACTATCTCAAAGGCAGCCGCCGCCTGCTCGAAAAGAGCAAAGACGACAATGCCGTCATGTTGGAGGAGGCTGTCGAAAAGGCCGCCGAGCAGGCCTTGCGCGCCGGGGATGTCATCCGTCGTCTCAGGGATTTTGTCGCTAGGGGCGAAAGCGAGCGTCAGGTCGAACGTCTGCCGGCGCTGATCGAGGATGCCTCGTCGCTGGCTTTGGTTGGTGCGAGAGAGGCGGACGTGCGAGTCACTTACGATCTCGATCCGGGGGCCGAGCTTGTTTTGACCGACCGTATCCAAATCCAGCAGGTGCTGCTGAATCTGATGAGAAATGCCGTGGAAGCCATGCAGGGGCAGCCGCGCCGCGAGCTGCGTATCGTCACCGTAGCGCGGCACGACGGCATGACGGAAGTTAGCGTTATCGACACTGGTCCGGGCTTGCCCCCTGAGGTCTCAGCTCAGCTCTTCCAGCCTTTCGTCACCACCAAGAAGCAGGGCATGGGCGTCGGCCTGTCCATTTGCCGGACTATCGTTGAGTCCCATGGTGGTCATATCTGGGCAGAGTCGGCAGCCGGCGGTGGGACCGCATTTCGGTTCACTTTGCGCGCCGTGGAAAGGGAAGAGGTCGCCAATGGCCAGTGATGTCGTGCATGTGGTCGATGATGACGTCGACGTCCGCAAGTCTCTGGGCTTCCTTCTTGCGACAGCCGACTTTGCGGTGCGCCTCTATGAATCGGCAACAGCATTCCTGGCAACAGAGCCGAAGGAGGTCGACGGCTGCATCGTCACCGACGTGCGCATGCCGGGCATCGACGGCATAGAATTCCTGCGGCAGTTGAAGGCTCGCGGCCATGCCGTGCCGGTCATCGTCATGACCGGGCACGCGGACGTGGCGCTGGCAGTACAAGCGATGAAGGAAGGAGCGGCCGATTTCATCGAGAAGCCATTCGACGACCAGGTGCTGATAGGCGCAATTCGCTCGGCGGTCGATAACCGTAACCGCGGGGTGGCGTCACACCCGCAAGCCGCCGACATTCGGAAAAATCTGTCCACGCTCTCGGATCGGGAACGTCAGGTGCTGGACGGTCTCGTTTCGGGTTTGCCGAATAAGACGATAGCCTACGATCTTGGGATCAGTCCGCGCACGGTCGAAATCCATCGCGCGAATCTCATGAGCAAGATGGGCGCCGGCAGTCTTTCGCATCTGGTGCGTATGGCTTTGATCGCCGATCCCAAGGGCTGAAAAGGCGTTGCGCGAAGGCAAGCACTTTGGTTGCGGAAAGCCGAACTGAAAACCGTTCCATACCTTCGGAATTGCTCTACGAGGGGTTCTGACAATCCTCTTGGCCTCTTTCCAGATGCCAGGCGCGCCAATGTGTCGGCCGGATATCGACCCGGATGCCGGTAACGGCATGCCGCCATCCCTCGCGCCCTTTTTCGCACGGAAATACAAGCGCGTGTAGGCCCTCCTCGTCCAGAACGGCTAGTTCGAGGCTGCGGCCAAACGGAGCGCTTGCGATTGGATTCCACATCCGGTCAGCGTGGGCCGAAAGGTGGCCCGGCGCTTTGATTTGGATCAGTTTTGGCGCGGCTTACGCCTAGAATCTGCGCATCTCAGACGACCAGGCGCCCTGCAATTTGACACAGCTCAAAGCGGCGCCCTTTCCTCGTTCGTAGTTTGGGTCCAGCGGATCGAACCGTCGCACCCACGGCGCGCCTCCTGAACAGGAAACTTACACATGAACTACCAGCGGTTCTTCGAAGACGCGATCGACCAGCTCCACGCCGAGCGGCGCTACCGCGTTTTCGCCGACCTCGAGCGCATCGTGGGCAAGTTTCCACGCGCCATCTGGCGCTCCAACGGTCGCGCCCAGGAAATCACCGTCTGGTGCTCCAACGACTATCTCGGCATGGGCCAGAATCCGGACGTCATCGCCGCCTTCCAGAACGCGGCGGGCCGGATGGGCTCGGGCGCCGGCGGCACCCGCAACATTTCCGGCACGTCCAACCCGCTGGTCGAGCTGGAGCATGAGCTCGCCGACCTGCACGACAAGGAGGCGGCGCTGGTTTTCACCTCCGGTTTCGTTTCCAACGAAGCCTCGATTTCGACCATCGCCAGGCTCTTGCCCAACTGCCTGATCATCTCGGACGAGTTGAACCACGCCTCGATGATCGAGGGCGTGCGCCGCTCCGGGGCCGAAAAGAAGATTTTTCGCCACAACGACGTTGCGCATCTGGAAAGCCTGCTGCAGGCGGCAGGACGCGAGCGCGCCAAGCTGATCGTCTTCGAAAGCGTCTATTCGATGGACGGCGACATCGCGCCGATCAAGCAGATCGTCGAGCTCGCCGAGCGCTACAACGCCCTGACCTATATCGACGAGGTTCATGCTGTCGGCATGTACGGTGCGCGCGGCGGCGGCATCACCGAGCGCGAGGGTCTTGCCGACCGCATCGACATCATCGAGGGGACGCTGGCCAAGGCCTTCGGCACGCTGGGCGGCTACATCACCGGCACGAGCGCTGTGATCGACGCGGTGCGCTCCTATGCGCCGGGCTTCATCTTCACCACCGCGCTGCCGCCCGCGATCGCGGCGGCCGCCACCACCTCGATCAGGCATCTGAAGCGCTCGCAGGCCGAGCGCGACGCCCAGCAGCGCCAGGCAGCGCGGGCCAAGCAGGTGCTTGCCGCGGCCGGGCTGCCGGTGATGGAATCGGCCACCCATATCGTGCCGGTGCTGGTCGGCGATCCCGAGCTTTGCAAGATGGCGAGCGACCGCCTGCTCGGCGTCCACGGCATCTACATCCAGCCGATCAACTATCCGACGGTGCCGCGCGGCACCGAACGGCTACGCATCACACCGACACCTTTCCATTCCGACGCGCTGATCGCCGAACTGCAGGACGCGCTGGTCGAGACCTGGGACGCGCTCGGCATCCCCTATGCCGCCTCCGGCCGCCCGGCCGTCGCCAAGAGCGACCGGATTATTCCACTCCTGGTGCCGAAATCAGGCGGCTGAAGCCGCCCGTCTCAGACCGTCTTCATCCATTTCGCGAGGCGATTTGCCGCTTCCTCGAGCTGATCGAGGCGGCGGTGGAAGCACAGTCTGAGGAAGGCCTCCCCGCCGGGGCCGAAGGCCGTGCCGGGCGCCAGGCCGACATTGGCGTTGTCGACGATGTCGAAGGCGGCGGCGCGGGAATCGGTGATGCCGTCGACGGTGAAGAACAGGTAGAACGCACCTTGCGGCACGGTGAAGCGCGCCTTGCCGGTGGCACCCAGGATGTCGCAGACCAGATCGCGCGCCGCACGTGCCCGCTCCACCTGCTCGACGATAAAGCCGTCACCCTCGTCGAGGGCAGCAACCGCGCCGCGCTGCATGAACTGGGCGACGCCCGAGGTCGAATACTGGATCAGGTTCTCGAACACCTGCTGCAGCGCCGGATGGGTCTTGATCCAGCCGACTCGCCAGCCGGTCATCGCCCAGTTCTTGGAGAAGCTGTTGACGAACAGGATGCGGTCTTCCGCCGTTGCGATATCGAGGAAAGACGGCGCGCGGCCGTGGCTATAGTGGAACAGCGCATAGATCTCGTCGGCGATGATCCAAAGCTTCTTCGTGCGGGCCAGATCGAGGATCGCTTGAAGCGTTTCCTTGTCGGCTGTCCAGCCGGTCGGGTTCGAGGGGGTATTGATGAACAGCGCCTTGGTACGCGGCGTGATGGCGGCTGCGATCTTGTCGACATCGCAGGACCAGCCATTGCCGGACTGGTCGAGCGTGACCGGCACGGGAACAGCGCCGGCAACACCGGCGGCGGCAGCGAAATTCGGCCACGCCGGCGAGAGATAGACGACCTCGTCGCCGCTGCCGGCGATCGCGTCGATGGCCAGTTGAATGGCATGCATGCCCGAGCCGGTGACGATGAATTCTTCCTCGGCGAAGCGCTGGCCGAAATGCCTGGCATAGTAGCGGGCGAGCGCCTGCCTAAGCTCGGGAATGCCCTTCTGCCAGGTGTAGAAGGTCTCGCCATTGGCGAGGCCGCCTGCGGCGGCATCGCTGATGAAGGAAGGCGTCGGCAGGTCGCCCTCTCCGGCCCAGAGCGGAATCAGGCCTTCGCGCAAGCGGCCGTGATTGACGACGGCGACAATGCCGCTTTCGGGGGCAGCACGGGCTTCGGCGCGCAAGGTCTCGATCAGGGTCATGGACAAATCCGTGCTCGTTTTGCTGCGCTCTTACCAGATCACTGAACAGAAAACCCCAGCCGCAAGCGGCCGGGGTTTTGGTCCAGCGAGAACGTTGGATGCGTTATTTCCTGGCGAGCAGGTCGCGGATTTCGGTCAGAAGCTGGACATCCGCCGGCGGCGGCGCCGCGGCAGTCGCAGGCTTCTCTCGCTCCAGCCGCCTGCGCAGATTGTTCACCGCCTTGACCATCAGGAAGATGATGAAGGCGAGGATCAGAAAATTCAGCACGACGGTGATGAAGCTGCCATAGGCGAAAACGGCTCCCTCTTTCTTGGCTTCGGCCAGCGTGGCCGAGTGCACATTGGAGGACAGCCCAAAGAAGTAATTGTTGAAGTCAAGCCCGCCGAAAATCGCGCCGATGATCGGCATGATGATGTCATTGACCAGCGAATCGACGATCTTGCCGAAGGCGGCGCCGATGATGACGGCGACGGCCAAGTCCATCACATTGCCCTTGGAGATGAATTCCTGGAATTCTTTCAGCATCCGACCCTCCTTGCCATAACGGGCCGCGCTGCCGCCCCGGCTCTCCGGCGCCGGCCCCGAAGCCACAATAACAAAAACCCCCAGTTGCAAAACCGGAAAAAGGTCGGAGCCGCCGGTTTGTGCCTAACCGGTTCGCGCTTCTGGGCGTCACCAAGCACCTATGCGCCGAAAGCCGCGGTGGACTTGGCGTCAAAGCTGTGGTTGCGTTTGATAACCGGACGAGCAGCCGGTCAGGAAGGAAGTTCGAACCGTGCAAGGCTGGTTCGTCGTCATCATCGCGATCGCCTATGTGACGCTGCTTTTTGCCATCGCCAGCGTCGGCGACCGGCGCTCCGTGGCAGCCGGACTCGGCCGCGCACGGCCCTCCATTTATGCGCTCAGCCTCGCCATCTACTGCACCTCCTGGACCTTCTTCGGCTCGGTCGGGCTCTCCTCCGAGCGGGGTCTCGAATTCCTCGGCATCTACACCGGCCCGGTGCTGGTCTTCGTGTTCGGCTTCCCGCTGCTCAACCGCATCGTCCGGCTGGCAAAGAGCGAAAAGATCACCTCGATTGCGGACTTTCTCGGCGCCCGCTACGGCAAGAGTTTTGCCGTCGCGGCGATCGCGACCCTGATCGCCACGGTCGGCGCCGTGCCCTATATCGCGCTGCAGCTCAAGGCGATCTCCGGCTCGGTCAGCCTGATGATCGAGCACTATACGGGATCGCCGCCTTCCTTTGATCCTTTTGTAAGCGACATCTCGCTGGTGGTGGCGATGCTGCTGGCGCTGTTTGCGGTCCTGTTCGGCACCCGCCACGCCGACGCCACCGAGCACCAGGACGGGCTGGTGCTGGCGGTCGCGGTCGAGACGGTGGTCAAGCTCGCCGCCTTCCTCGCCATAGGCCTTATGGTCACGTTTCTCATCTTCGGCGGCCCCGGCGACATGCTGGCGACGCTCGGGGCGAATGCCGAGGTGCGCCAGGCGATGGGCTACAACACGTCCTTGGTCACCTGGCTGGTGCTGACGACCTTGAGCGGCTTCGCCATCCTGATGCTGCCGCGCCAGTTCTACGTCACCATCGTCGAGAATCGCAGCGAGGCCGAGCTGCGCACCGCGACCTGGGTGTTTCCGCTCTATCTCGTGGCGATCAACCTCTTCGTCCTGCCGATCGCCTTTGCCGGGCTGTCGCTGGTCGGCGCAAGGACCAGCAGCGACCTCTACGTCCTGTCGCTGCCGCTATTCAGCGGCCACGACGTGCTGGCGATGATCGCCTTCATCGGCGGCCTGTCGGCGGCCACCGCCATGGTCATCGTCGAGAGCGTGGCGCTGTCGATCATGATTTCCAACGACCTCGTCATCCCGCTGTTCGTGCGTCGATTGCTCAAGACCACTTCTTCGGAGAACGAAGACTGGTCGACGCTGATCCTGAACGTTCGGCGAGCGTCGATTTTCATCATGCTGTTCATCGCCTTCCTCTATTACCGCGAGAGCACCAACAGCGCGCGGCTGTCCTCGATCGGGCTGATGTCCTTCGCAGCGATCGCGCAATTCGCGCCCGCCCTGGTCGGCGGGCTGATCTGGCGCCGCGCCAATGGCCGGGGCGCCGCGCTCGGCATGGTCGCCGGCATCGCGGTCTGGGGTTACACGCTGCTGCTCCCTTCCCTCGTCGGTCCCGGCTCCGACTTTGTCGTCCATGGACTGTTCGGCTTCGAGGCGCTGAGACCCCAGGCGCTGTTCGGCACCCTCGGCGAGCCGCTGAACCACGGCGTGCTGTGGAGCCTGTCAGTCAACACGCTGTTCTTCGTGATGGGTTCGCTGTCCCGCGCATCGGTGCCGCTGGAGCGCATCCAGGCGGCGATCTTCGTGCCGCGCGAGGCGGGGCCGATGCCAAGCCTGCGCCGCTTCCGCACCGCGGTCACGGTCAATGACCTCAAGGATACGATTTCCCGCTATCTCGGCGTCGAGCGCACCGAGCGCTCCTTCCAGTCCTTCGAGAAGAACGCGAACGTCTCCCTGCACGGCAAGGAACAGGCCAGCATGGACGTCATCCGTTTCTCGGAGCAGTTGCTGGCGAGCGCCGTCGGGTCGTCGTCGGCGCGGCTGATCCTGTCGCTGCTGTTCCGCCGCAACGACCGCGACTCCAAGGATGCCTTCCGGCTGCTCGACGACGCCACCGAGGCGCTGCAGCACAACCGCGACCTGCTGCAGATCGCGCTCGACCAGATGGAGCAGGGCATCACCGTCTTCGACCGGGATTTGCGGCTGATCTGCTGGAACCGGCAATACCGGGCGCTGTTCGATCTGCCTGACGAGATGGGCCAAGTGGGCGTGTCGCTCGACCAGATCCTGCGGCATCTGGCCGAGCGCGGCGATATCGCCGCCGACCAGCGGGTGACGATGCTCAACCGGCTGACCAGCTTCGTCGGTCCTTGGCAGATGGAGCTCAGGACCAGCGGCCGCATCCTGGAGCTGCGTTCCAACCCGATGCCCGACGGCGGCATCGTCGCCACCTATGCCGACATTTCCGGCCGCGTCGAGCAGGACCTGGCGCTGAAGCGGGCCAATGAATCGCTGGAGCAGCGGGTCAGGAGCCGCACCGCCGAGCTCACCCGCGTCAACGAGGAGCTGGCGCAGGCGCAGATGCTTGCCGAGGAGGCCAATCTCAGCAAGACGCGCTTCCTCGCCTCCGCGGGCCACGACATCCTGCAGCCGCTCAACGCCGCCAGGCTCTATTGCTCCTCGCTGATCGAAAAGGCCGGCAAGGGGCCCGCCGGCAGGGCCGCGACCAACATTGAATCCTCACTGGAATCGGTCGAGACCATCCTCGGCGCGGTGCTCGACATATCGCGGCTCGACGCCGGCGCGTTGAAGCCCGAGGACACCGCCTTCAGCCTCGGCGGGCTGCTTGGCCAGATCGGCAACGATTTTCGCCCGCTCGCCGCCGAAAAGAAGCTCGGCCTGAAAATCATGCCGTCGTCGCTCGGCGTGATGACCGACCGCAATTTGCTTCGCCGGCTGATCCAGAACCTCGTTTCCAATGCGATCAAATACACGCGCGAAGGCCGCATATTGGTCGGCGTGAGAAGGCGCGGCGAGCTGGCCGAGATCCAGGTGATCGACACCGGCATCGGCATTGCCGCCGACAAGCTGAACACCGTCTTCCACGAATTCACCCGGTTGGACGAGGGCGCGCGCGAGGCCGAGGGCCTTGGCCTTGGCCTTTCCATCGTCGACCGCATCGCCAGGGTTCTCAGGCTCGAAATCCGCATCTTCTCCAACCCCGGCAAGGGCACGCGTTTTTCCGTCATCCTGCCGGTCGCCGAGATCGCGGCGCCGCCGCGCGAGACGGGAAAGGCGCCCGCGCGCGCGCCATCCTCACTTGCCGGACTCAATGTGCTGTGCATCGACAATGACGCGCGAATCCTCGACGGCATGCGACTGCTGCTCGAAGGCTGGGGCTGCAGCGTCGAGACCGCTTCGGGATCGCAGGACCTGATGCGCCCGGGTGCGGCAAGGCCGGATGTGGTGCTCGCCGACTATCATCTCGACGGCGGTACCGGGCTCGACGCCATCGCCAGGCTGCGCGCCACCTACGGCAAGGATCTGCCCTGCGTGCTGGTCACCGCAGACCGCTCCAGCGAGGTGCGCACTGCTGCTGATCTGCTTGATGTGCCGGTGATCAACAAGCCGCTGAAGCCTGCCGTGCTGCGCTCGATGATGGCAAGGGTCAGGGCACTGGCGCCCGCGGCGGAATGATCAGCTCACCGGCTGCAGCGGGTCGCCGCCGATCTTGGAAAGCTGGATGACCGCCTGGGTGCGGCTGTCGACGCCGAGCTTCTGCAATATAGCCGAAACATGCGCCTTGATGGTGGCTTCGGAGACGCCGAGCTCATAGGCGATCTGCTTGTTGAGCAGGCCTTCGGCCAACATGCCGAGCACCCTCGTCTGCTGCGGCGTCAGCGCCTGCAGGCGCTTGATCAGATCGGAAATCTCCGGGTCGCGCTCGACGCCGAGCTCGATGCCGGCGGGTGCTGCGATATCGCCGGCAAGCACAGTCAGGACGGCGCTGCGTATCTCCTCCATGCTTGCCGATTTGGAGATGAAGCCGGACGCGCCGAGATCGAGCGCGCGGCGGATGGTGGCTGGATCGTCATGAGCCGACACCACCACCAGCGGCACCGAGGCATGGATGCCGCGCAGCGAGATCAGTCCGGACAGGCCGCTGGCGCCCGGCATCGACAGATCGAGCAGCACCATGTCGATGTCTTCATTGGCGACGACCAGCGCCTTGGCGCTTTCGAAATCGCCGGCCTCATGGATGGCGGCGACGTCGCCTATGCCGGCGAGCGCTTCCTTTAGTGCGCCGCGAAACAGCGGATGGTCGTCGGCAATGACGAAAGTGTGGCCCGACGGCAAATACTCCTCCCCGGATCCCATTGCTGATTGTGTGCTTTCTTAGGGGATCGGAACGATTATGCGGCGGCGCGGCGCGTTTTCAAGCAGCAAAGGCCGCGCGCGCAGGCTTTTTCCCGGGAGCTCAGGTCTTTTGCGGGCTGGGCTTCGTGCCACCGTCGCCTTCCTGCCTGTCGATGTCCTTGACGATATCCATGAAGCTGCGGAAGAAGCGCTCCATGTAGCTCATCGTCTTGTTGAAATCCTCCTCGCTCGGCAGTTGGGACTCCAGCCGGGCCGAGAGCGAGTTCTCGAGCTTCGCGACGCGCTCGTCGAGTGCCTTCACCGTGCTCTGCAGCCGGTCGATCTCGTCCTGGAAGGCGGAGCGCTCGTCGGCGGCCAACTTGCAGACGAGCTGGCCGGAGCGCTCCTCGCAGATCGACATGGCGCCGGTCTGGGTGTCCATGCGGACATAGCCGTTGGCGGACTTTTCGAGCCGATAGCGGTCCGTCTCCTCGGAATAGGCCGATGCGGCGACCAGCGAGCAAAGCGCCGCCGGGATTAGAATGTGCTGCAGACGCATGTTATCCTCCATGAGCCGTTGTGCGAACAATATCACAGGTTTGCGCCTGAAATGGGGAAGAGTTCGCAAGCACCCTTTCCCCCATGTATCGTTCGGACTATAGCGCGCCAATGTCTCAGTTTATCTACAAGATCGCGCCTGAAGCCATGTGGAGCGAAGCGGAACGGAACGGCCGCTTCACCGGGGCGCCGATCGACATCGCCGACGGCTTCATCCACTTTTCCACCGCAACTCAAGTGCGCGAGACGGCGGCCAAGCATTTCGCCGGCCAGGCGGACCTGCTTCTCATCGCTGTCGACGCGGCAAAGCTGGGCGACGCGCTGAAATACGAGGTGTCGCGCGGCGGCGCCCTGTTCCCGCATCTCTACGCCGCGCTCGCCCTCGACGCCGTGCTCTGGGTGAAGCCGTTGCCGCTCGGCGCCGACGGCCACGAATTCCCGCCGCTGGAGGACGAATGAGCGTGCTCGACCGGATCGGCCAAAAGCTGCTTTTCTCGTTCGACCCGGAAACGGCGCATGGCCTGTCGATCGCGGCTTTGCGCTGCGGCCTGCCGGCCGCCTCGCCTCCCCCGCGCGACGCGCGGCTCGAGGTCAGCGTCTGCGGGCTCGATTTTCCGAACCCTCTCGGCATGGCGGCCGGCTATGACAAGAACGCCGAAGTGCCGGACGCGCTGCTCAAACTCGGCTTCGGCTTCGCCGAGGTCGGCACCATCACGCCGCTGCCGCAACCCGGCAATCCGAGGCCGCGCATCTTCCGGCTGACCGCCGACGAAGCGGTGATCAATCGGCTGGGCTTCAACAATGAAGGGCATGCGGCCGCCGAAAGACGGGTTGCCGCGCGCAAAGGGCGGCCGGGTATTGTCGGCGTCAACATCGGCGCCAACAAGGACAGCGCCGACCGCATTGCCGACTATGAGCGCGGCGTCGCCCGCTTCGCGGCTCATGCCAGTTATCTGACGGTCAACATCTCCTCGCCCAACACGCCGGGCCTGCGCAACATGCAGGCGCGCGAGCAACTGGGCGAACTCCTGTCGCGCGTGGTGGCGGCGCGCGCGGCTGCGTCGGTTCAGCCGCCCATCTTCCTCAAGATCGCGCCGGACCTCGTTGAAGCGGAACTGGAAGACATCGCCGCCGAAGTCATCGAGAAAAAGATCGACGGGGTTGTCGTCTCCAACACGACGCTTGCCCGGGTCGGGTTGCGCAGCGCAAGTCTGGCCGGCGAAGCCGGCGGGCTGTCAGGCAAGCCGCTTTTCGAGCGCTCGACGGCGGTACTCGCCCGGATGCGCAAGCTGCTCGGCCCACAAGTGACGATCGTCGGGGTCGGCGGCGTCGACTCGGCGGAAACCGCGCTGGAGAAGATCCGCGCCGGCGCCGATCTCGTCCAGCTCTATACCGGCATGATCTATGCCGGCCCGGCGCTGCCCGGCCGCATCGTTGCCGGCATGGCGCGGTTTGTGGAGCGCGAGCGGCTTGGCTCGATCCAGGATTTGCGCGACTCGGCTTGCGAGCGCTGGGCTTCAAAGCCGATCAGCTGAACGCCGTGCGCATCCTGAGCCTCAGCACCGCAAGCAGGCTGAAACCCCGCACCAGCAAAAAGACGTGCAGCGCGGCCCATAGGCCGTTGTTGCCGAAGGCGGGCGCCAGCGTGATCAGCGCCGCGGCGAAGGCCAGGAAGGACAGGAGCATCATGTTGCGCATGTCGCGCGACCAGGTAGCGCCGATGAAGACGCCGTCCATCTGGAAGGCGAGCACACCGCTCAGCGCGGTGAAGGCGGCCCAGGGCAGATAAATGTCGGCGACCGCGCGGACCTCCGGAGCGGTTGTCACCATCGCCACCAGCTGTGCGCCGGCCGTCAGCAGAATAAGACTGGCGACCGCCGCCAGGCCAACGCCCCAGATCAGCGTCAGCCGGACGGCTTGCCGGAAAGGAGCGGCCGCATGCGCGCCGATGGCGCGGCCTGCCAATTGCTCGGCTGCGGTGGCAAAGCCGTCCAGGAAATAGCCGGCGACGAGGAAGAAGTTCATCAGCACGGCATTGGCGGCGAGCGTCACCGTGCCAAACTGCGCGCCCTGCCTGGTGAACAGCGCGAAGGCGGCAAGCAGCGAGAAGGAACGGATCATGATATCGCGGTTGAGCGACAGCATGCGCCGATAAGCCGGCAGGTCGAGGATGCGCCGGCGCGACGGCCGCTCCAGCTTGCGGAACCGCCTCAGCACGATGGCAAGGCCGAGCAGCATGGCCAGGAACTCGCCGGTGACGGTCGCCCAGGCAACGCCCGCCACGCCCCAGCCGAGCTCGAGGCCGAGCAGGAAGCAGAGCAGGATGTTGATGCCGTTGAGCACGGCCTGCAGCATCAGCCCTATCCCACCCTCGCCACGCCCCAGCACGTAGCCCAAGATGGCATAGTTGATGAGCGAGAAGGGCGCGGCAATGAGCCTGATGCGGATATAGACCGACATCGCCGCGCTGACACGCGGCTCGGCGCCCATGAACCACTGGCCGCCTACCGCAAACAGCGGCGCAAGTGCTGCAAGCACCACGCCGGCGACGACCGCGATCAGCACGGCCCGCCAGAGCACCGCCTGCTCCTCCAGCGGATCGCCGCGTCCGAAAGCTGAGCGACGAGGCCGGTGGTGCCGGAGCGCAGGAAGTTGAAGGTGGTGAAGACGACGTCGAAGACCAGCGCGCCTGCCGCCAGTCCGCCGAGAAGAGCCGCATCGCCGAACTGCCCGATCACCGCGGTGTCGACGATGCCGAGCAGCGGCGTCGTCAGATAGGCAAGCGTCATCGGCACCGCGATCGCCAGCACCGACCGGTTGGTGACGATGAAGGTCCCGGCGTTGATGTGGGTCGCACCCTTGTCCAAGGATTGCTGCCTTGCTCATTGCGGCTTGCTAGAACGGCCGATGTGCCCCAGTTTGCCGCTGCCGCGCAATCGCCATCGGGTGACGGCCAACCGAATTCCAGCTCTGGCGCAGGCCGCCCCATCATGCCTTTGCAGATCGTCCACCATCCCGACTACGACGCCGGCTTTGCCGTCAATCACCGCTTTCCGATGAGCAAATATCCGTTGCTGATGGAGGCTTTGCACAGCCGCGGGCTGGCAGCAGCGGGAGCGCTTTCGATGCCGGAACGGGCGCCGGCGGCGTGGCTCAAGCTCGCGCACGAGGCCGGCTATGTCGACCAGGTGCTCACTTGCGAGGTGCCTGAAAAGATCGAGCGCGAGATCGGCTTCCCGGTCAGCCAGCGCGTGTCATTGAGAGCGCAGCTAGCAACGGCAGGCACGGTGCTGGCGGCGCGGCTGGCGCTGAAACACGGCATAGCCTGCAACGCCGCCGGCGGTAGCCACCATGCCAGGCGTGCCCAAGGCGCGGGCTTCTGCACCTTCAACGACGTGGCCGTGGCTTCCCTGGTCCTGCTTGCGGAGGGCGCCGTCGAAAACATCCTGGTCGTCGATCTCGACGTGCATCAGGGCGACGGCACGGCGGACATTTTGAAGGATGAGCCGCGCGCCTTCACCTTTTCCATGCATGGCGAACGCAATTATCCGGCGCGCAAGATCGCCTCCGATGTCGATATCGCGCTGCCGGACGGCACCGGCGACGCTGCCTATCTCGACCGGCTCGGCGCCATTCTTCCAGAGCTTTGCGCAAGGCGGCGCTGGGACATCGTGTTCTACAATGCCGGCGTGGATGTCCATGCCGAGGACCGGCTTGGCCGGCTGACATTGACCGACAACGGCCTGCGCAGCCGCGAGGAGCTGGTCATCAGCCATTTCCGCAAGGCCGACGTCCCGCTATGCGGCGTCATCGGCGGCGGCTATTCGAGCGACGTGCCGGCGCTTGCCGCGCGCCACGCCATTCTGTTCGAGGTCGCGGCCGCGTATGCCTGACGCTCGCCAGGCTACTTCCTGTAGCTCGCAATCCTGAGCAGGATAAAGGCGGGCCCGACGATCGCGGCGCCGAGCAGGATATAGCCCAGGAAGCGGTCGAGAGTATGGAAGCCGAGATTCCACAGGTCGATGAAGAACTGGCGGATGCCGTAGAGCACGTCCATCGGCGACCAGCCGAAAGCGTGCATGACGAGGCCGACAAGGAAGGAAACCACCAGCAGCTTCACAACCACCCTGAGTGGCGTATCGCCGAGAAAGCGTGTCAGTGCGGACAAGGCCGTTCTCCGGTTCGAGCTGCCCGATTCGGGGCGCGACCTCAGAAATACGCACTCGGATACCCGGCATCAAGCCGAAGGCCGCGCGCGAAGCTATTGTGCCGGCGGCCTTGATAGCCCGATCCGGCCGGCACACGTGGCTCGCTCGGTCAGATTCTCCACCGGAAGATGCGGGCCCAAAGCGGCCGGTCGCGGTAGACTTCCCTGGAGCGCCACAGCCTGTTGTAGCGGTTGCCGCCGCCGATACCGAGGTGCGATATCGGCTTGCCGCCCCGCTTACGCTTGATCGCGACCGGCTCGCCATCATGGCTGAGGCAATGGCCGAAATCCGCGGACGGCTGAAGAGGCGCGGCAGACGGCACCGACCTGAGGGCTTCGCCGACGATAAGGTCTTCCGGTTCGCAGGTCAGCGCGACGGCCTTGCCGAACAAGGTCGGGCCTGTGGGGCAGAGCGCAGTCGGCCCGTAATATTCCCGTTTCACATTGGCGCAGACAAGCTCGATCGCCTTGGCGAGCGCCTTGTGGCGAGGCGGCGCGGCAACAACGCCGATGCTGGTGTCCCAAGGGGTCGAGCTGAGGAAATCGCGAAAGATCGACAATTTTCCATCGGCGCGCGGCACTCCGCGCAGGAAGAAATAGGAGAGATCGGCATAAAGGCCGCCTTGCTCATGGAGCAGGCAATATTTGGCGAGGTCCGCCTTGTAGGAATAAGGTCGCAGCGTCCTGAAAGCCGAAAGCACCTCTGCTCCGAAATGCGTCGAAATGAACTCCGCCAACGCCGCTTCCCGGAACAGGCGGTGCTCTTCGCCCGGATGAGCAGCCGTGAGCGAGTGGATGTTTTCGGCAACGAGCCCGGAAACGTGCTCGCTGCCGTCGTCGGTGATCAGAATGCTGAAGAGAGGCATCCGGCTTCCGTCTCGATCAAGGTGCCTTGGTGAGCCTTCAACTTGCCCCAGTCGCGCCACTGGTGGGGACTGGCCTTCAGATAGGCCGGGTGCCGATCGGCGAAGTCTTGCGCGGCGCTCTGGATCAGTTCGGCCTTGTCCTGGCTGCGATCAAGATCGATCGGATTTTCCACAGTCACCCGTATCTTGCCTGTGCTGTCGTCACGCACGACGAAGACCGGCAGCAGGGGAGCGCCGGCGATCCTGGCCAACCGGGGCGCGCCGCCCGCAAATTCAATGGCCGACTGGCCGATTCGCGCACGCACGAGCAACTCACCCTCCCAGGCGCCAGCGGTGATGGACGCAAACTTGCCCTGGCGAAGCAACCGCCTCGCCTCGTTCATGCTGGCGGCGGGATTGGCGCGGTCGATCACGATACGGCCCGCGGCATGTCTGAGCTCGACGCCGGTTCTGATCGGGTTGAGGAACAGGATGCCGAAGCGCGATTTCGAGAAACCGTGCTCGGGCCTGCTGACATGGAAGACATCGAAGCCGGCTTTGGCGAAAACCATCTTCGCCGCAAGCGCATTGAAGGCGAAATGCGCAATCCACAGGACGGCGCCACGGCCCTGTTCGCGCGCCGCATCGAGATGCTCGGCGCCGAGGAGTTCGATCTCGGGTCGCCAGCCGACGAGCCACTCGCGGACGATCTGGATGTTGTGTTCGCTGCGCATCGCGTCGACCCGGAGCCGGTCCTCGCGGCCGGCTATGCCAAAGGCGGCAAGATCCGGTTGGTCACCAACGTCGCGCCGAGACTCAGGCGCCCGTTTCAGCCGCTCCAGCCAAAGGCAGACACTGCGCCATCTCTTCTCAGGCACGAAAAGAGAGACGAATACAAAAACAGGAAGCCTCAGCAGGAATCCGAGATCTTCCACAGCAAAGGCTTTTCCGGAGCGAGAGGCTCGCTTCCTCTTCCGAACATTGATTTTCAAGCTGGGTCCCCACCCTTAACCCCTGAGCCATTACCATGTTGTGGCGCGGCGTCAAAGCGCCGGTGGATGGCTCTCGGCTTTCAATGTATCGCCGATTGCTAGATGCGGGGCCATCATGGTAACGAGGCTGTTGCGCGGGTATGATGTAATGGTAGCCTGTCAGCTTCCCAAGCTGAACGCGCGGGTTCGATTCCCGCTACCCGCTCCATCCCTCGCTACAGTGCCGCGCGGTCGCAGCGATCTGGCAGAGCGTCCTCAGGCGGCCGATGGCGAATGCGATCGTTGCCGCTTGCCGGTCAGGCCAGCACGCCGCAGAGGGGAAGATGCTTTGCGGCCTCGGCGGCTTCCATCCGCACGATGGTGCGCGACAGGCCGCCGCGTTCCTCGATCCACAGGCGAACCCAGTCGGGATATTGCGAGATCAGGTACCCGGCGGCGATTGCGTTCTCATGGGCGCCGACGCCGTAAGGCAGATGGAAGCCGAAGGATGCACGCGGCGTGATGCAAAGCTGCTCGGCGGGCAAAGACAGATAGAGCGTGCAGGCGCTGTCGCAGGCACCGTCGAATTCCACAGGCTCGTTCGCGGCGCGCAGCTCGGCGACGTGCAAAGCGAAGATCACGATCTGACCGCCGGGATTTTCCTGCACCGTTTCGGCATCTGCGGGCAGCGTTGTCAGGGCGGCGGCGAGGAACGCTAGCGCCCTGGCTACCAGCCTCCGCTTAACCCGCGCGCGCGGCAGATCGGCGTGCATATTGGTGACCTCGCTCATCCGGCGAGACCAAGGCTAACATTGCGATGGTTAACAACAGGCAGCTTTGAAAACATCGAACATCCAGATCGCCCAACTGCCCGCATCCTCTCAACAGCAGGGGGACTGGAAAATCAACGTGCTTTTTGACCGCACTCCGAAGGGAGCCACCTCGTTCGGCGAAAGCGCGCAAACGAAAGAGCCGCTCGAAAGGCGAGGGGCTTGGGCCCTAGAAGAGGATCGCCGCGCGAACTATGGCGAAAAAGAAGCCAGCCACCTTGCGGCGGCCGGCTCTGGACCGGTTGAGCAATCCAGGACCACGTCTCGGTCCGGAATTCCGTAAAAACAGTTCTTTACTGCGGGTGAGCGGCTCTTATCCAAAGCTGAACCGCTATGGACCCCTAAAGCCAAAAGCCAATCCAAACACGTTCGCGCCAGCAGCGGCGACGCCAGCGGCCACGACGCCAGTAGCGGCGGCAAACACGTCTCCAAACGCGGCGCCGTCTGCGGCGGCGACGGCCGTGATGCCAATGACGATGGTAAACCTGCTCCACTTCAGCACGTTCGTCTCCATCCTCGAAGACGGCGGTATCGGGCTTATCGAGTTCATCGAGAATTCCGTTGCCGCTTGGAATTCCGGCAACCGCCCTATTGGGGCCAGCCAGGGTTGCAATTGCCGCTGCCCCCGCAACGCCAAGCATTCCAGTTAGAAACAAGCGACGTTCCATCAAAGACCTCCCGATAGTTCAGCATCGGCAGGTGGTTCCCTCACCCAAACGGGCTCCAGCGAACTGCCGATCTGTTTGAACGCACAGGTAGCATTCTCGTTCCGTTACCCCACTTCGCGCAGGATGAAGTCGTGCAGCATCTTGGCGGCGGGCGAGAGCGCCCGGTTCCTGACCGTGATCAGGCTGTAGGGCCGGACCTCGATGTCGAACTCGGTCTGAACGACATCGATCGCTCCGGACAGCCCGTCGCCGCTCTGGATGAACTTGGCCACCTGCACCGAAACGGGGGCGATGGCGTCAGATTGCGCCACCATTACCAGCGTCAAGAGCAGCGACGAGGTGTTGAGGATGCGGTCGGGAAGCGGGATGTTGCGGTTCAAGAAATTGCTTTCCATCGCCTGGCGCAGGGGCGAGCCGCCGGACTGGAAGACCCAATCATAGGCAGCCGTCTCCTCCAGGCCGACCATCCCGCCGCCGGCAAGCGGATGGCCGCGGCGCACGATCAGGCAGGCCTTCTCGATGCCGATGACGCGCGATTCGAACAGCCGCGGATTGAGGTCATCGGGGATGCGGGCGATGATGAAGTCGTGGCGGGAGGCGATCAGCTCGCGAGCGAGCACGTTCGAGGTCTCGACCTGCATGGTGATCTCGATGCGCGGATAGATGCGGCGGATCTCGCGAATCGCCGGCACCGCCAGTTCGATCGCCGGCGCAGTCACGGCGCCGAGAAACACCGAGCCGCCCTTGCCTGCCTTGAGTTCCGAAATCTCGCGGTCGGCTTCGCGCATTTCGAGCAGGATCGAGCGGGCGCGCCTGGCGAGCGCCTGACCGTAAGGGGTCAGCGTCACGCCGCGCGGCAGCCGCTCGCACAATTTCACGTCGAGCACCGCCTCCATCTCGGCGATCATGCGCGAGGCCGCCGGCTGGGAAATATTCATCACCTGGGCGGCGGCGCTCACCCGTCCGTGATCGTCGAGCGCGGCGATCATTCGCATATGGCGCAGGCTCAGGCCGCTGCGCAGGAGCGTTTCGCCGTCCCCCGGAAGCTTCTCGTAACTCCCTGAAATCGCATCAGGATCGCGCAGCGCCGCCATGATTTCCCAGCCTCTCCGGCAGTTCTCTGCTCTACGCTAAATCATACCAGTTTCGGTATAGCAACCAGCAAAGATCGCATTTGACAGTTATGTCAAAGGGACACACCCTTCGCGCGTTCCGAGACGCAGCGATCGGCAACGAGCAAAATCGTATCGATTGAAACTGCGTCGCGGGGCCGATTGGGAGGATACCGGAGATCGATAAAGCCGACAGAGGCGCGACTGCGCTCCTGTTCGACTGCGCGGCCCGCGAAGCCCCGAGGTGTCGCGTCCATCAACCAGGGAGAGTAAATGTGAAGATCATCAAGACGCTGGCCGCCGTCGCGGCCCTTGGCATTGCCGCCACGACCTATTCGGCGCACGCCGCCGACAAGGGTCTCGTCGGCGTGCTGATGCCGACCAAGACCTCGCAGCGCTGGATCAACGACGGCGACGCCGTCAAGTCCCAGCTCGAAGCGCTGGGCTACACGGTCGACCTGCAATACGCGCAGGACGACATCCCGAACCAGCTCAGCCAGCTGGAAAACGAGATCACGAAAGGCCCGAAAGCGCTGATCATCGCTTCGATCGACGGCACCACCATGGCCGATGCGCTGCAGAAGGCCAATGACGCAGGCGTCGTCACCATCGCCTATGACCGGCTGATCAAGAAGACCCCGAATGTTGACTACTACACCACCTTCGACAATTTCGGCGTCGGCGTGATCCAGGCGAATTCCCTGGTCAAGGGCCTCAAGGAGCGCTTCCCGAACACCAAGCCGTGGAACGTCGAGCTGTTCGGCGGCTCGCCCGACGACAACAACGCCTTCTTCTTCTACAACGGCGCGATGTCGGTCCTGCAGCCGCTGATCGACGACGGCTCGATCAAGATCAAGTCCGGCCAGATGGGCATGGACAAGGTCGGCACGCTGCGCTGGCTCGCCGCCACCGCCCAGGCCCGCATGGACAACCTGCTCTCGGCCAACTACTCGGACGGCAGCCGCGTCGATGGCGTTCTGTCGCCCTATGACGGCCTGTCGCGCGGCATCACCGCCTCGCTGCGCGCTGTCGGCTACGGCACGGATGCTCAGCCCTGGCCGATCGTGACCGGTCAGGACGCCGAGACCGCCTCGGTCAAGCTGATCATTTCAGGCGAGCAGTATTCGACCGTGTTCAAGGACACCCGCGAGCTGGCCAAGGCCACCGTGCAGCTGGTCGACAAGGTGCTCTCCGGCGGCAAGCCCGACGGCCTCGACACCAAGACCTACAACAACGACGTCAAGGTCGTTCCCTCGATCCTCTTGACGCCGCACGAGGTCGACAAGTCGAACTACAAGGCGCTGGTCGTCGACTCCGGCTACATCAAGGCCGAAGAGCTGAAGTAATCCAGCCTTTAAGGGAGGGGTCCTGCGCGACGCAGGGCCCCTTTTCGTTCAGAAGCGACCCCGGTATTGTTTTTGCCGGCTTCTGCAGCGCCATGCGCCATCGCGGCGCGAGCCAGACTGCAGTATGTTGATTTCGCGCATAACGCCTTCCGGAAACGGCAGGCATGCGCCAGGGAGCGGAATTCCTGATGAGCTCGACGATTTTGGAGATGCGCGACATCACCAAGACGTTCCCCGGCGTGAAGGCGCTGTCGAACGTCAACCTCAGCGTCGAGGAAGGAGAAATCCACGCCATCGTCGGCGAGAACGGCGCCGGCAAATCGACGCTGATGAAGGTGCTGTCGGGCGTCTACCCGACCGGTACCTATGAAGGCGAGATCGTCTTTCGCGGCCAGGAATGCCACTTCAAGGGTATCCATGACAGCGAGCATATCGGCATCGTCATCATCCACCAGGAACTTGCCCTGGTGCCGATGCTGTCGATCGCGGAAAACATCTTCCTGGGCAACGAGCACGCCAGCTACGGCGTCATCGACTGGAACGCCAACGAGAAGCGCACCAAGGCCCTGCTCGACAAAGTCGGCTTGAAGGAAGATCCCAAGACGCTGATCACCAATATCGGCGTCGGCAAGCAGCAACTGGTCGAGATCGCCAAGGCGCTCAGCAAGGAAGTGAAGCTGCTGATCCTTGACGAGCCGACCGCCTCGCTCAGCGAAAAGGACAGCCAGGCGCTGCTCGATCTTCTGCTCGAGTTCAAGCGCCAGGGCATGACCTCGATCCTGATCTCGCACAAGCTCAACGAGGTGAACCGCGTCGCCGACAAGGTGACGGTGATCCGCGACGGGCGCACCATCGAGACCCTGCCCAGGAAGGACATCAGCGAAGACCGGATCATCACTTCGATGGTCGGCCGCTCGCTCGACGACCGCTACCCGCCGCGCGAGCCCCAGATCGGCGAGGTTATTTTCGAAGTGAAGAACTGGTCGGTGTACCATCCGATCCACGCCGAGCGGCAGGTGATCAAGAACGTCAACCTCAATGTGCGCAAGGGCGAGGTGGTCGGCATTGCCGGGCTGATGGGCGCCGGCCGCACCGAATTCGCGATGAGCCTGTTCGGCCGTTCCTATGGCCGGCATATCAGCGGCGAGGTCCTGCTCAGGGGTAAGCCTCTCGATCTTTCGACGGTGAGCAAGGCGGTGGAGAACCGGATCGCCTATGTCACCGAGGACCGCAAGACCTTTGGCCTCAACCTCATCGACCACATCAAGCACAACGTGACGCTGGCCAATTTGGGAGGCGTCTCCAGCCGCGGCGTCATCGACGACATGCGCGAGATGAGCGTCGCCAACGACTATCGCAACAAGACCAACATCCGCGCATCAAGCGTCTATCAGCTGACCGGCAATCTTTCGGGCGGCAACCAGCAAAAGGTGGTGCTGTCGAAATGGCTGTTCGCCGACCCGGAAGTGCTGATCCTCGACGAACCGACGCGCGGCATTGACGTCGGCGCCAAGTACGAAATCTACACGATCATCGCCCGCCTCGCCGCAGAGGGAAAGGCAATCGTCGTCATCTCGTCGGAAATGCCGGAATTGCTCGGCATCACCGACCGCATCTATGTCATGAACGAAGGGCGTATCGTCGGCGAAATGGCGGCAAGCGACGCCAGCCAGGAAAAGATCATGCGCGCCATCGTTCGGGGAGAAGGAAAAAAAGCCTCATGAGCACAGAAAGCGCTCCCGCGCCGCAGAGCGGCGTCGCCGAAGACGTCAAGCATGGTCCGCGTGTCGCCGTTTCGGCGCTGACGACGAACCTGCGCGAATACGGACTGATCATCGCGCTGATCGTCATCATGCTGTTCTTCCAGTACACGACGTCCGGCACGCTGTTCAAACCGGTCAACCTCAGCAACCTGGTGCAGCAGAACTCGTTCATCATCGTGATGGCGCTTGGCATGCTGCTGGTGATCGTCGCCGGCTATATCGACCTCAGCGTGGGATCGGTCGCCGGCTTCATCGGCGCGCTTGCCGCAATGATGATGGTCATCTGGCCGCTCGGTATATTCAGCAATCCACTGGTGGTCTCGATCGTTTGCCTGATCGTCGGTGCGCTTATCGGCGCGGCGCAAGGCTATTGGATCGCCTATCACCGAATACCGAGCTTCATCGTGACGCTGGCGGGCATGCTGATCTTCCGCGGCATCTGCCAGGCACTGCTTGGCGGCGGCTCCTCGGTCGGTCCGCTTCCCGACAGCTTCAAGGCGTTGAGCTCCGGCTTCATCCCCGACGTCATCGGCCCGCTGACGCTCATTCCGCCGACGGTGAATGCCGCCGGCAAGACCATCGTCGGCAGCGGCCTTACGCTGCACATGACGACGATCGTGCTCGGTCTGGTCGCGGTGCTCGCCTATGCCTATTTCGGCTTCAGAACACGGCGTAAGCGCGAACGGCATGGCTATGAGGCCGAGCCCTTCCCGCTGTTCGTCGTCAAGACGCTGGTCGGCAGCGCGCTGGCGCTGTTCCTGGTCTTCCAGTTCGCCAGCTACAGGGGCCTGCCGGTGGTGCTTCTGGTGATGGGCGTGCTGATCTCGCTGTTCGTCTTCGTCACCAAGCGCATGACCATCGGCCGCCGCATCTATGCGATGGGCGGCAACGCCAAGGCGGCGCAGCTGTCGGGCATCAACACCGAAAGGCTGACGCTGCTCGTCTTCATCAACATGGGCGTGCTGTCGGCGCTCGGCGGCCTGATCATCGCCGCTCGCCTCGGCCAGGCCGTCCCGGCCGCCGGTCTGGGCAGCGAGCTCGACGTGATCGCCGCCGTCTTCATCGGCGGCGCCTCGGCGATGGGCGGTGTCGGACAGGTCATCGGCGCCGTGGTCGGCGGCTTCATCATGGGCGTGATGAACAACGGCATGTCGATCATGGGCGTCAATGTCGACTGGCAGCAGGTGGTCAAAGGCCTGGTGCTGCTCGGTGCCGTCATCTTCGACGTCTACAACAAGAACAAGGCGTAGAGGCCGGAGGCAAGGACTAAGGAGGCATACGGGTTCTAGATCGCGAAGCTGCCGGCAACCCGTCGGCGCGAAGAAGTCCTGGAAGGACCAGGCTCGCGAGTGCAATCCGGACGAAGAGTTTCAACCGTGGCGCGGATCGGTTCCGGGCCGCGCCGGTCAGGGCTTGCCAATCGGCAGCCGGGCCAAGGCAAAAGAGAGAGGGTTCATCATGCTGATTTCCCAGATCCTCGATGACGCCGAGACGATCCGCGTCGTTGCCCGCAGCGGCGGCAAGACCCGGATCATCAACGGCGCGCGCAGCGTCTATTCGCTGGCGATGGAGGCAGCCCGCACCGGCACCGGGCTCGAGGCGCTGATCGAGCGCAAGGGCTATGGCGAGACGGTCGACCTCGACGCCGTCTACAAGAAGGGACGCCTGGTGTCGCCGATCAACCATCCCGACCCCGCGCATCTCCACCTTACCGGCACCGGGCTTACACATCTCGGCTCCGCCGCGACACGCGATTCCATGCACAAGAAGCTCAGCGACGGCGAGGAGCAGCTCACCGATTCCATGAAGATGTTCCGCATGGGGCTGGAGGGCGGCAAGCCGGCCAAGGGCGAGATCGGCGTGCAGCCGGAATGGTTCTACAAGGGCAACGGCACCATGGCGGTGGCGCCCGGTGCCGCGCTGATGTCGCCGGCCTTCGCGCAAGACGCCGGCGAGGAGCCGGAGATCGCCGGCATCTATGTCATCGGCGACGACGGCGCGCCGTTCCGCGTCGGCTTCACGCTGTCCAACGAGTTTTCCGACCATGTGACCGAGCGCGTGAACTACCTGTTCCTCGCCCATTCCAAGCTGCGCAACGCCTCGTTCGGACCGGAAATCCTGATCGGCGAGCTGCCCGCCGACATAAGGGGCTCTTCACGAATCTGGCGCGACGGCAAAGTGCTTTGGGAAAAGCCGTTCCTGTCCGGCGAGGCGAACA
Source organism: Mesorhizobium sp. M1A.F.Ca.IN.020.04.1.1 (assembly GCF_003997315.1). Taxonomy (NCBI): domain Bacteria; kingdom Pseudomonadati; phylum Pseudomonadota; class Alphaproteobacteria; order Hyphomicrobiales; family Phyllobacteriaceae; genus Mesorhizobium; species Mesorhizobium sp. M1A.F.Ca.IN.020.04.1.1. The sequence goes on along the minus strand of NZ_RZSN01000001.1, from coordinate 9,743 downwards.
TGTCGCACACCATCGCCAATCTCGAGCATCACCATTTCAAATATTCAGCCTTCCGCCAGCCGGGCGACGTGCATGTGCACATGTTCGGCACCGCCACACTCTCGTTCGCAGACGGCGTCAGGACCGAGGAAGGCGACACGTTCGAGATCGAGGCCAAGGATTTCGGCCTGCCGCTGCGCAACCCGCTCGAGATCGAGAAGCCAGTGAAGGTGGCGGTGAAGGCGCTGTGAGGTTAGAGCGTGATCTCCCCCACGAGGGGGGAGATTGGCAGCTTCAACCTCAATAAATATCGAAATCGAAATACTTCGATTGGATCTTCTTGTAGGTGCCGTCGGCAACGATGGCGTCGATGGCCGCGTTGAGGCGGTCGCGCAGGGCGGTGTCCTCCAGGCGCACGGCGATGCCGGCCTCGGTCTCGGTGCCCTTGACGTCGCCCACCAGCTTGCAGCAGCCGTCGCTCGCCTTCTTCATCCAGTCGACCAGCACGAACTTGTCCGAGATGACGGCGTCGAGCCGGCCGTTGAGCAGATCGGTGACCGCCTCTTCCTGGGTCGGGTAGAGCTTCGCCTCGGCGCCGGCCTTGGCGTAGACGTCCTGGACGTAGTTGGCCTGGGTGGTCGAGGCCTGGGCACCTACCGTCTTGCCGGCAAGCGAGGCCGGCTCGGTCGAGGCGATGTCGGCGTCCTTCAGGGCGACCAGCGCAAGCGGCGTGGTGTAGTATTTGTGGGTGAAGGCGACCTGCTTCTTGCGTTCCTCGGTGATGCTCATCGAGGCGATGATGGCGTCGAATTTCTTGGCCTGCAGGGCCGGAATGATGCCATCCCAATCCTGGGTGACGATCTCGCATTCGACCTTCATCTGCGCGCAGAGCGCATTGGCGATGTCGATGTCGAAGCCTTCGACCTTGCCGTCCGGCGTGATGGTGTTGAAGGGCGGATAGGCGCCCTCGGTGCCGATCTTGATCTTTTCGGCCGCGTCTACCGAACCGACGCCGAGCGCCAGCATGGCGGCGGCCGCGGCCGACAGGATCCATCTGGATATCTGCATTTTCATCCCCTTGGGTTCAGTTGCTACCTGGTCAGACGCAGCCAAGCACGGCGCGCCAGGCCGGGCAAGCACAGCCTGGTTGGGCGATCAGCGCGCGGCGCGAAAATGCTTGGAGAGCTTCAGCCCCTGCGCCTGATAGTTGGAGCCCAGCTCGCTGCCATAGAGCGCCTGCGGGCGCTTCAGCATATGCTCGTAGACGAGGCGACCGACGATCTGGCCGTGGTCGAGGATGAACGGCACCTCGTGGCTGCGCACTTCAAGCACCGCGCGACTGCCGCTGCCGCCGGCGGCGGAATGGCCGAAGCCCGGGTCGAAAAAGCCGGCATAGTGGACGCGGAACTCGCCGACCAGCGGATCGAAAGGCGTCATCTCGGCGGCATAGAGCGGCGGCACATGCACGGCTTCGCGAGAGACCAGGATGTAGAACTCGTCCGGGTCGAGCACGAGCTCGCCGGCCCCGCTCTTGTAGAGCGGTTCCCAGAAGTCGACCACATCCTGAGCGGCGCGCTTGTCGACGTCGACGAGGCCGGTGTGGTGCTTGCCGCGATAGCCGACCAGGCCGTCCTTGTCGCCGTCGAGATCGATAGAGAGCGCAATGCCGCCGCCGGAGATGTTGGGCGGCTCGGTCGCAACCAGCATCTCGGCGTGATGGAGGTCACGCAACTCATTCTCCGACAGCACGGCATTGCCGGTGCGGAAGCGGATCTGCGACAGGCGCGAGCCGGCGCGCACGACGATCGGGAAGGTGCGGGGGCTGACCTCGAGATAGAGCGGGCCGTGATAGCCGGCGGCGATCTTATCGAACTCATGGCCGCGGTCGGTCATGACACGCGTGAAAATGTCGAGCCGTCCGGTCGAGCTCTTCGGGTTGGCCGAAGCCGAGACTTCCGCCGGCAGCGCCAGGCTTTCCTGCAGCGGCACGATGTAGACGCAGCCCGTCTCCAGCACCGCGCCCTCGGCAAGGTTGATCTCATGCAGCTTCAGCCGGTCCAGCTTGTCGGCCACCAGATGATCGGGACCGGGCAGAAAGGAAGCCCGCACGCGAAAGGCCTTGTCGCTAAGTCTGAGATCGAGGCTGGCCGGCTGGATCTGGTTGGTGTCGAGCGCGCGCGGCGACTTCAGCGCGCCCGACTGGAAGAGCGCCGCGATGTCCTGATCGGGAAGAATGCCTGTCTGCCGCAATGTCTGGCTCCGGGCGAAGTCATTGTCGTCGCAGTTTCCTGTCGCAAAACCGCGGGACACTTTTGCTGAGGCTGCCTGGTACAAACCTCTTAATCAAGCCGGCAATTGACGCAAGCGCGGGCGAGGTCTAAAGGGTCGTTATCCCGTGGTGATTTGGCCGGTCGGCTTGCAGCCACGTTAAACAAGTCGCTAAAGGACCGTCGGGCCGCAAGGCCGTATGGACCGGTTGCGACGTCGCGGCCGGTTTTTTTGTGTTTGGAAGCAGGGCGATGACCAAGACGCGTAACTGGAAACCTCAGACGGCACTCGTGCATGGCGGGACGCTGCGTTCCGGCTTCGGCGAGACCGCCGAGGCGATGTATCTCACCCAGGGCTATGTCTACGAGACGGCCCAGGCAGCGGAGGCCCGCTTCAAGGGCGAGGAACCCGGCTTCATCTATTCGCGCTACGCCAACCCGACCGTCGATATGTTCGAGAAGCGCATGTGCGCGCTGGAAGGCGCGGAAGACGCACGTGCCACCGCTTCCGGCATGGCCGCCGTGTCCGCCGCCCTGCTCTGCAGCGTCAAGGCCGGCGATCACATCGTTGCGGCGCGAGCCCTGTTCGGTTCCTGCCGCTGGGTGGTCGAGACGCTGGCGCCGCGCTATGGCATCGAGGCGACGCTGATCGACGGCACCGACATTGCCAATTGGGAAAAAGCGGTCAGGCCGAACACCAAGCTGTTCTTCCTGGAAAGCCCGACCAACCCGACGCTGGAAGTGGTCGATATCGCCGCTGTCGCCGCTTTAGCCAATTCGATCGGCGCACGCGTGATCGTCGACAACGTCTTTGCCACGCCGCTGCAGCAGAAGCCGCTGCAGCTCGGCGCCCATATCGTGGTCTACTCGGCGACCAAGCATATCGACGGACAAGGCCGCTGCCTCGGCGGCGTCATCCTGTCGGACAAGAAGTGGATCGACGAGAACTTGCACGACTATTTCCGGCACACCGGCCCGAGCCTGTCGCCATTCAACGCATGGACGCTGCTGAAGGGCCTCGAGACGCTGCCGCTGCGCGTGCGCCAGCAGACCGAAAGCGCCGGCAAGATCGCGGACTTCCTGGCTGGCCGGCCGGAGATCGCCCGCGTCATCTATCCGGGCCGGGCCGACCATCCCCAGGCGGATATCGTCAGGAAGCAGATGTCGGGCGGCTCGACGCTGATCTGCCTTGACGTCAAGGGCGGCAAGCAGGCGGCCTTCGCCTTGCAGAACGCGCTCGACATCGTGCTGATCTCGAACAACCTCGGCGACGCAAAGAGCCTGATCACGCATCCGGCGACGACGACGCACAAAAACCTCAGCGACGAGGCGCGCGCCGAGCTCGGCATCGGACCAGGCACGCTGAGGCTCTCCGTCGGGCTGGAGGATACCGACGACCTGCTCGCCGACATCGAACAGGCGCTCAAGGCGGCGAAGGAATGAACCGCCACGGCTGCAAAGAGCGCGCTTGAGCCGCAGCAGGCTCAAGCAATCTCTTCGAGTTCAGTCATCCCGCTGTTGCGGATGGTCATTGCGTTGCCGCGCCATTCGACGGCTCCGCCAAGCCAGCCGCGCGCCCAGATGGCGGGAAGCATCACGTCGCGCACGATCATCGCGGTGACGCTGCGCGGCGACAGATACCAGCCCTTGGACCAGGCGAGCATGCATTCGGGCACATAGGCGATCGCCAGCACGCAGAGCGCGGTCGCGGGCAGGCTGACACCGGCGCTTGCCGCCGCGATCAGCGCCAGAAGCAGCGGCGCGACCACACCGGTCAGGATTTCGGGCGCGAAGAACAATGGGAAGGTGACGCGGCGCAGCCGCGCCCAGCGCGCCTGGCGCGACCAGATTTCGGCGAGCGTGCGCTGGCCGAGCGGCTGCTCGAAGGGCGCGGCCACGAGATTGACCCCAAGGCCAAGGCTGTTGACCAGCTTGGTCGCCGCCGCGTCCTCGGCGATTTCGGCGGCCAAAGCCTGGATGCCGCCATTTGCATCCAGCATCGGCTTGTTCCACAGCATGCTCTTGCCCTGGGCGAAGCCAAGGCCGAGCGCTTCGCCGGCATATTGCCAGCGCGCCTGCAGCGTGTTGAGGAAGACGCATTCGACTTCGGCCCAGAAACCGTCCGGCCGCGAGCCGATCGGCGTCGAGCAGACGAGGCCGGTGTCCGGTCCCCAGGCCGCCATCAGATGCTGGACATAGTCCTTGGGCATCAGCACGTTGGAATCGGCGAGGATCACCCAGTCGTGCCGCGCCGCCTGCCAGCCCTTGATGCAGTTGTTGAGCTTGGGATTGGCGCTGATCCTGTCATCGCCGACGAGGAGCCGCGCCGGAACATTCGGAAAGCGCGCGATGGCGGCGTTGATCAGCTTGACCACGGGATCTTCGGCGTGCGCGACGCAGAAGATCATTTCGTAGCGCGGCCAATCGAGCGAGAAGGCGCGGTCGAGCGTCTCCTGCGTGAACGGCTCCACGCCGCGCGACGGCACGACGATCGAGACAGGCGGCTGTTTGCTGGAAGGCGGAGGAATGACCCGCCTGGGCTTCAGCCGCGACGACGCGAGCAGGATGCTGGCAAGGTTGGAAAAAAGAAGGGCCGAGGAGGCAAAGGCGGCTGCGAGGGTCAGTTCCATCGAGATCTGGTCACTCCGGAAAGGCCGCCCGAGGCCGTTTCATCACTCGACAAAGCGCCCGAGTCGCCCGCACGGTTTGTGCACACCAACATTGTCATGTGTCACTTAAATGACATTGTTTGTCGGCACTTGCGGTGGAAAAGCCGGCAGGCTGGCGACGCCGCGGAGGTAGAACCGCGAAGCGCGGTAAAATGTTCCCTGCGGCACCGGAGTGGCTCATGTATCGCGCCGTGACGCGCAACATCGAAGTGCAGGTCAGGCCGTTCTATCTGGAGGACCGTTCCGATCCGTCCGAAAACCGCTATGTCTGGGGCTACCAGGTGACGATCGACAACCGGTCGGACGAGTTCGTGCAGCTTCTGTCGCGCTACTGGCACATCACCGACGGGCGTGGCCGAGTCGAAGAGGTGCGCGGCGAGGGCGTGGTCGGCGACCAGCCGGAGCTCAACCCCGGCGACAGCTATCAGTACACGTCGGGATGCCCGCTCTCGACGCCATCCGGCATCATGGTCGGCCACTACACGATGCGCAACGGCCGCGGCGAAACGTTCGACGTCGCCATTCCGGCTTTCTCGCTCGATATGCCGGGGACGAAAAGGACGGTGAATTAAAGAACTCGAGTTCCCCGCCTCCGCAAAGCGGGGGCGAGGAGCCGGAGCTTTCTCACTCCGCCGCAAACTCCGCCGGATCGAAGTCGTACTGCGTCGAGCAGAACTCGCAAGCGACATGGATACCGCCGTCCTCGGTCGAGTCCTTGATCTCCTCGGCCGAGAAGCCTTCGAGAATGCCTCGGATTTTGTCGCGCGAGCAGGAGCACTGATCGGCGACCGGCACACCGCGGAAGACGCGCACGCCGTGCTCGTGGAACAGCCGGTAGAGCAGCCGCTCGGCACCCACCGTCGGATCGATGAGCTCGGTCGGCTCGATGGTGCCGAGCAGCGCCAAGAGTTCCCGCCAGGAATTGTCGGCCGGTTCGTGCGCCACGTCTCGCGGATCGCCATCCCCGCCCGAAATGTCGGGCACGCGCATGCGTTCGGGCGCCTGCGGCAGGAACTGCGCCAGGATACCGCCGGCGCGCCATTGCTCGCGGGCCCCGCCCGGGCCCGGGGTCACCAGCTTCGCAACCGACATCCTCAGATCGGTCGGGATCTGCTCCGACTGGCGGAAATAGGTGCGCGCGGCTTTTTCCAGCGATGTGCCGTCGAGTTGGACGATGCCCTGATAGCGCTGCGTGTGCGCGCCCTGATCGATGGTCAGGGCCAGGACGCCGGTGCCGAGCAGCTTCTCCTGCGAGATCTCGCCCGAGGCAATCAGCGCCTGCAGCCGGTCGGCGTCGAAGCGCGCATAGGCGCGCAACGAATGCGGCGTGGTAAAGTCCGCCACCAGCATGTCGACCGGTCCGTCCGTGCGGGTTTGCAGGATGAACTTGCCCTCGAATTTCAGCGACGTGCCGAGCAGCACGGTGAGCACGCAGGCCTCCGCCAGCAGGCGCGCGACCGGCTCGGGATAATCGTGGCGGCTGAGAATGGCGTCGAGCATCGGCCCGAGCTGCACCGTGCGGCCGCGCACATCCAGGGGCGCTACTTCGTAAGGCACGACATGGTCGTCGCCTGCGAAGCCGAATTCGCCGAGTTTGGGTTGATGCTCAGCCAAGGAAAGCGTTTCCAGCATGACAAAACTCCGGGGCGCATCCATCCCGCTTTCCAGGCGGCATGGGTCGAAGCGCGTTCGATTTCAGTGATGGCCCGCAAATAGGCATCACACATCCCCGGATCAAGTTGGCGCGGATCAAGTCGACCCCGGTCAAGCGCCCAGGCACCAGGCCAGCACCGCCTTCTGGGCGTGCAGCCGGTTCTCGGCCTCGTCGAAGACCACCGAATGCGGTCCGTCGATCACCTCGTCGGTGACCTCCTCGCCGCGATGCGCAGGCAGGCAGTGCATGAAAAGCGCGTCGGACTTCGCCCTCGCCATCAGCGCGGCGTTGACCTGGTAGGGCAGGAAGACGTTATGGCCGCGGGCGCGATGCTCCTGGCCCATCGACACCCAGCTGTCGGTGACGACGCAATCGGCCTGGTCGACGGCCTCTTCGGCCGAGCCGGCAAACCTCACCTTGCCGCCATTGGCCTTCGCCCAGTCGACATATTTCTCGAACGGCTCGCTGCCCTCCGGCACGGCGACATTGAGGTTGAAGCGGAACCGCGCCGAGGCTTCTAGAAGCGAGTGCAGCACATTGTTGCCGTCACCTGTCCAGGCGAAGGTCTTGCCGGCCACCGGACCGCGATGCTCCTCATAGGTCATGATGTCGGCCATCAGCTGGCAGGGATGGGTATCGTCGGTCAGCCCATTGATCACCGGCACGGTCGCGTTTTCGGTGAGTTCCAGCAACCGGTCATGCGAGGTGGTGCGGATCATGATGGCATCGACATAGCGCGACAGCACCTTGGCGGTGTCGGCGATGGTTTCAGAACGGCCGAGCTGCATCTCGGTGCCGGTCAGCATGATGGTCTCGCCGCCGAGTTGGCGCATGCCGACGTCGAAGGAAACGCGCGTGCGCGTCGAAGGCTTGTCGAAGATCATCGCCAGCACCTTGCCCTCGAGCGGCTTCGAACGCTCGCCGGCCTTGAGCCTGGTCTTTCGCGCCATCGCATCGTCCAGCATGACGCGCAGATCGCCTGCGGAAACGGCGGACAGGTCGGTGAAGTGACGAACGCTCATCGGCAGATTCCAGAACTACTTCGCGGCTTCGGCCGTAATCGCGTCGGTCAGGCCCTTGGCGCCCGACCGAATGCGTTTCAGCGCCTCCCCGATCTCCTCGTCGGTGACGGTGAGCGGCGGCAAAAGCCGGATGACGTTGTCGCCCGCCGGCACCGCAAGCAAGTGCTGGTCGCGCAGCGCCATGTTAACCTTGGCGTTGGGCATGGCGCATTTCAGCCCTAGCATCAGCCCGCTTCCCCGGATGCCTTCGATGACCTCGGGAAATTCGTCGGCGACCGCCGCCAGTCCTTGCTTCAGCAGCAATGCCTTGCGCTGAACGTCCTCGAGGAAGCCGTCGGCCAGCACGACGTCGAGCACGGCGTTGCCCACCGCCATCGCCAGCGGATTGCCGCCGAAAGTGGTGCCGTGCACGCCGGCCGTCATGCCAGCCGCCGCGTCGTCGGTTGCGAGGCAGGCACCCATCGGAAAACCGCCGCCGATGCCCTTGGCGATCGCCATCAGGTCAGGCGTGACGCCCGCCCACTCATGCGCGAACAGCTTGCCGGTGCGCCCGATGCCGCACTGGACCTCGTCGAAGATCAGAAGCAGGCCATGCCGGTCACAGAGTTGCCGAATCCGCTTCAACGACTGCGTCGGCACCGGGCGGATGCCGCCCTCGCCCTGCACCGGTTCGATCAGGATAGCCGCGGTTTCCGGTGTGATCGCCTTCTCGGCGGCATCGATATCGTCGAACGCGACCTGGTCGAAGCCCTCGACCTTCGGACCGAAACCCTCGAGATATTTGTACTGACCGCCGGCGGCGATCGTCGCCAGCGTGCGGCCGTGGAAGGCGCCCTCGAAAGTGATGATGCGGAACCGCTCCGGATGGCCTTTGACGAACTGATAGCGCCTGGCCGACTTGATGGCGCATTCCAGAGCCTCGGCGCCCGAATTGGTGAAGAACACCTTGTCGGCGAAGGTTGCATCGACCAGCCTTTCGCCCAGCCGGCGCTGCTCCGGGATCTCGTAGAGATTGGAGACGTGCCACAGCTTGGCCGCCTGCCCGGTGAGCGCCGCGACCAGATGCGGATGGCTGTGGCCCAGCGAGTTCACGGCGATGCCGCCGGCGAAGTCGAGATATCGCTCGCCCTTGTCGGTGACCAGCCAGGTCCCCTCCCCGCGGTCGAAGGCCAGGGGTGCGCGAGCAAAAGTCTCGTAAAGCGCCGAACCGCTCATTATATGCGTCTCCGGAACCGGAAATCAAAAAAGCCGCCAATGAGGCGGCCTTTGCGGCTTATCATGTTTTTCGGCCATGAAGTCAACGAAAAGGTCGCGCAGAAGCGCGCGGCAAGGCTCCAGCGCCACGCCGGCCCATCAGCGGTTGGGCAAGTTGGGGAAAACCGTAAAAACCGAATCGGTGTTGCCCTGGGGACTCTTGTCACCGAGTCAGCGCATAAGGTAATTGTAGTCGAGAAATAACTAGATTTCGTGCGGCGGATCTAATCACCCGGTACATGTGGTGTCGTTTGCCCGGCGAGAGCCGGCTCGGGAAAGGATTCTGACCGCCGCACGCCTCAGCAGGAGCGCGGTCTCATGAACTGGACTGACGAGCGAGTCGAACTTCTCAGGAAATTGTGGTCGGAGGGTCTCAGCGCCAGCCAGATCGCCGCGCAGCTCGGCGGTGTGAGCCGCAATGCCGTCATCGGCAAGGTGCATCGCCTGAAACTGTCGGGCCGCGGCCGCGCGACCGCGGCGCCGGCACGGCAGAAGAAGGCCACGCAGGGCGCCTCTATGCAGAAGTCCGTGGCTCGTGCCGCCAGCGCAGCCCGTCATGTGACGGCCTCCATCGGCGCCACCGCTCTGCAGGTGCAGTTCGAGGCGGAGCCGGTGGCGCGCCACTATATCCGCCCGGTCGAGAACGTTGTCGTGCCAATCTCGCGCAACCTGCAGCTCGTCGAGCTGACCGAGCGCACCTGCAAGTGGCCCAACGGCGATCCGCTGTCGGAAGACTTCAGCTTCTGCGGCAACGACGCTGGCGAAACCGGGCCGTACTGCAAATACCATGCAAGGGTGGCGTTCCAGCCGGCGGCGGAGCGGCGGCGGAGTCGGTGAATAGCAAATAGCGAATAGCGAATAGCGAATAGCGAATAGCGAATAGCGAATAGCGAATAGC